>JALSJD010000154.1 GCA_026989535.1 Cyclobacteriaceae bacterium | reverse complement strand
TATTAAATTCTGAACTGGAGATTTATAATTATCAGCAGCTTTTAGAGTACTACCCTTTTCGGTACGAAGATCGCACCAAGTTCTACACCATTGCCCAACTAACCCCTGAACTACCCAGTGTGCAATTTGTGGCTACTTTGGTAAATATGCAAACCATAGGTTTTGGCAGAAAGGCAAGGTTAGTTGCTGTTGCCAAAGACGATACTGGGCGGATTGAATTGGTATGGTTTAAAGGCGTAAGTTGGATGGCCAAAAACCTAAAACCGGGTGTACGTTATGTAATTTTTGGTAAAGTAACCAAATTCGGAAGCAAATTAAACATCACTCACCCAGAGCTAGAGCCTTTAACCGAAGGTAACAGTGGTAAAGGTCGGCTTAGACCCGTGTATCCAACTACCGAAAAACTCAAAGCTAAATTTTTTGATAGCAAGGCTTTTGCAAGAACAATTGCAGCTATTATTAAGCCTGCAATACCACATATTCAAGACCCTCTTCCGGTAGGTATTATTCATAAACTAAGCCTAATGCCCAAGGCCGAAGCGGTGTATCATATCCATTTTCCACAAAGCACGCAAACCCTTGAAAAGGCTCGTTTTAGACTTAAATTTGAAGAACTTTTTTACATACAAGTTCAATTGCTCTCCATTAAATCGGGGCGTGCAAAAAAGTATAAAGGAAAGGTTTTTGATGATACCGCTTTGCTCACAAAGTTTTACAAAGAGCAGCTTCCTTTTGAGCTAACCAACGCTCAAAAACGAGTAATTAAAGAAATTTATGGCAATATGAAGTCGGGCGTGCAAATGAACCGACTCTTGCAAGGCGATGTGGGTTCGGGCAAAACCATTGTGGCTTTTATTTGTATGTTAATAGCCATTGGAGGGGGGGCGCAAGCCGCTTTAATGGCGCCCACCGAAATATTGGCCGAGCAACATTTCGAAGGGTTAAAACAGTTTGCTAAATCAATGGGTTTGCAAATTGCTAAGCTCACGGGTTCTACCAAAGCAAGCGAACGTAAAAAACTTCACTTGGCTTTAGAAACGGGTGTGCTTCATATTTTAGTGGGCACCCACGCTTTATTGGAAGACAAGGTTCAGTTTAAAGAGCTGGGCTTAGCCGTAGTAGATGAGCAACATCGGTTTGGAGTGGCGCAACGTTCAAAATTATGGAGTAAGAACAAAGATTTATTTCCACACGTATTGGTAATGACGGCCACGCCCATTCCACGCACCTTGGCCATGACCCTTTATGGAGATTTAGATGTATCGGTGATAGACGAACTACCCACAGGCAGAAAACCCATCAAAACCATTCATTACTACGAGTCTAAACGATTAAAAGTAAATGGGTTTATTAAGCAGCAGGTTGAGCTTGGCAGGCAAGTGTATATTGTGTACCCATTGGTGGAAGAGTCTGAAAAGCTAGATTTAAAAGCAGTGACGGATGGGTATGAAAATATGAGGAGGTCATTTCCTGAATACCATATAAGTATTGTACACGGCAGGGCAAAATCGGCCGATAAGGCTTTTGAAATGGAGCGGTTTGTAAAAGGCGAAACCCAAATTATGGTAGCCACCACCGTAATTGAAGTAGGGGTAGATGTAGCCAATGCTACCGTAATGATTATTGAAAATGCAGAACGATTTGGATTGGCACAACTACATCAATTAAGAGGCCGAGTGGGTAGAGGATCAGAGCAATCGTATTGCATACTTATGAGTGATGTAAAGCTTTCGACCGATGCACGCACCCGAATAAACACGATGGTGCGCACCAATAATGGGTTTGAAATAGCTGATACAGATTTAAAACTACGTGGCCCTGGTGATTTAATGGGCACGCAGCAAAGTGGTGTGCTTGATTTAAAAATTGCCGATTTAGCGAAGGATGCTGCCATCCTTCAGTTGGCAAGAGATACAGCTTCGGATTTACTAGCCACCGATGAAAAATTGAACAACCCCACAAACCAATTGCTTAAACAACACCTCGAAAAAATAAAGGCCGCTAAGGCTAATTGGAGTATGATTAGTTAGAAACAACACCTATAAAAAAGAGATGTTGGTCTCTTTTTTATAGGTATCCTCTATTAATATAACTTTAGGTATTACTTAATTACATACCCCACACCTACACTTATAACTAGCTGCTCTAGTGGGGTATTATATTTTACTTGGCCGTTTAAGTATAGTTTATTACTTAACATATAATCAACCCCACCACCAATGTTTATGCCTGTTTCGTTAGCACTTACTGGAATTCCCAAAAAGCCAAATGATGATTTAACACGAGCAAATGATACACCAAACAGACCATATACGTTAATTCCTTCTGTTAAAAAATAGTATTTACCATCAATGTTAAATGAACTTACTCTTAAGTCATACTCAAAACCTGAGTCGAGAATACGAGTAGTAGATTTAAAGAAAAAAGTATAACTTGGAGCAATGGATAGCTTGTCAATAACAAAATAATCCCCTCCAAAATTTAGCCCCATACCAATTTTCTCGCCTCCAGTATCATTAATTCCAGCTTTTGTGCCTATCGCAAGCGAGGCTCCTACTCTAATTTGCCCTTGGTCTTGTGCCCAAGATTGTGTGCCTGCAACCATTAAGAGGCCTATCACTAAAATTGTAATTGTTCTTTTCATTTTTTATCTGATTAAGTTTAAGAAAGCACAACATTAATCATTAAAATGAACTATTTCAATGATTAATATTATTTTTTAATTTTATAATGCGTTGGTACGATTGATTAATTCGCTCTTGCTTAATTTTACCCTCAAGCACCAATTGTTTGATGAGTGAATGCAAATAATCAAAACTTCGCCCTTTGGAGGCGCTAATATTATTAGAGTAAATAACTACATCCAGCCCTGCATTTATGCCCAGCTCTAAAGCTTTTTCGATGCCATAATGCTTGGTAATGGCGTGCATTTGCATATCATCACTAAAAACCACGCCATCGTAACCCAACCGTTTCCGTAAAATTCCATCCAAAATGGCTTCTGATAATGTGCCTGGCAACCCAAGAGAATCCAAGGTTTTATTAACAATATGAGCCGACATAACGCCTGTAAGCAAGCCTGCATCTATTAAAATTTTATAGGGCTCAAGCTCGTTTTCTTGCCATGTATTAGTAACATCGGCCATGCCCTTATGCGTATCTGCCTTGGAGCTACCGTGACCAGGAAAATGTTTGCCCACCGTAATAATATGTAAACGCGTATGTTCTTTTATAGTAATAGCAGCGTGCTTGGCCACCATTTTAGGGTCTGCCCCATACGACCGCCCAATTTTGGCAATAATGGGGTTGTTAGGGTTAGAGGCCAAATCCAATACAGGGGCAAAGTTTACATTAAAGCCTAAGCTTGCTAAGGTGGCAGCGGTGGTTTGTGCATAATATTTGGTAGAGTCCACATTATCCAACTTGCCGAGGTAATCAGCAGTAACCGAACGAGGAAACCCGTATTTGGTTTTTAATCGGTTTACCCGACCGCCTTCTTGGTCGATGGCCAAAAACAGCGGAACACTTGCGGACTGTTGTAAAGTAAAAGTTAGGTTTTTTAACCGATGGTAGGAGTCTGCCGAGTCAATATTTTTTTCAAATAGAATAACGCCACCCACATTGCCTTTGGCTATTTCGCCAAGCAAAGGGTCGTTGGCCTCAATATGAGTACCGCCAAAACCTACCATTAGCATTTGGCCAATTTTAATATCGAGGCTATCAATCTTTTGGGCACTTATTGGGCTGGCTAAACATGTGAGAGCTGCCACCAATGTAATTACTGCGCTAATATTTTTCATATACTTCTCTTAAAATCAAGTCCATTTCTTTTTTTATAACGGCAGAGGAGACCGGATAATTATTATTGGTATAACTAAAAATTAATCGTTTTCCTGATGTAGCAATCAAAAAACCACTGAGGCTAAATACATTACTCAAGGTGCCTGTTTTGCCATAAATGTAAGGTGTTTCTGCCCCAAACCAATGTGCTAATGTTCCTCTTTCTCCTCCTGCCGATATCAACCTAAATAAACGTTCTTCACCCATTTCTTTGTAAAGTTGTGTCCAAAGAGCCACCATGTTTCTAGGGGTTACTAAGTTATACCGTGATAGGCCTGAACCATCGCGCCACACTAATTTATCGGGTACAAAGGCTTCTATTTTTTTGCTCATTTCTCGAATGGCAATTTCTGTAGAAAGAGTGTCGGTTAATGCTCCTGCTACACTTAGTAGCAAATGCTCTGCCATAAAATTATCGCTTTGCTGCATCATTACTTTTAGTACAGAGTCTTTGGGTATGCTGTAATAGGTTTGTGTATTGGCGGGCAATGCATCTTTGGTAATTTCAACAGGAATGTGAAGTGTGTCTTGCAGTAAGGTTTTTAGAGTTTTATTCGAAAAATGAATAGGTCTTAACCGCTGGCAATCATCGCAATCTGCCAAGCTCACAGCAAACAGGTTGCTAAACTCGTGCCTTTGTATAATGTATGTATCGCTTTGGCTTACACTTATTGAGTCGTAAAAAACAGGAGGCTGCACTAGTAATTCGTTGCTTGTGCTATCTATGTTAAAACTTACGGAGTTACCATAAACAGGAGAACCCGTTTGCTCTTGCGAGTATCCTCCATTATAATCATCCCAAGCCCAGCCAGCACCAAACCTAGGGTTATTATAGTTTGCATACGACAAATATATTTTTGGCTGACTTGCCAAAAACGAATACGTTTTGCCCTGCGGTAATAATGGGTTTAAAAAACTTGGGTCGGCTAACCCCCAAACAAACAATGCTGTATCCGATTGTATGTATTTAAAAGCAGGAAGGCTATCAGGTAATACGGAATTTGCCGCATATAGGGTATATACTTTTGTGTTGGAAGCAGGGGTAAAATAGCGGTTGCTTCGGTAATCAATAAGCACCTTATTGGTAGCCCCATCCACTACATAAAAACCTGCATTATACTGGTATTTCGACTCAAGTTGCCTAACCGATTTTTTAATAGAGGAACAGCTTAGCATAAAGGCCATTGCAGAAATAAAGAAGTACCGCATATTCTTCATTTTACAATAGTAGGCCTTATAAATGTTATGTCTCTTTATTATTCTAAGAAATTAATCAACCTAGGGAAGAACCAATAAATCAAAAATTAGGGCTATGGCTACTTAGTGTCTCTAAGAAAACAGACGATTTTTGTCAAACAGGATTATTTTGGATGAGATTTCCATTTTCTTTCTATGAGTTGATCCGCCAACTGGCGGATCAATCGATTAGAAAAAAATGGAAAGGTCGCATAACTATTCACCCAAAAAAATATAGGCTCAAAGACAGAAAGGCTCAAAGAACCACAAAATAATAACTTAAAGCACATAACTTTTTGTGAAACTTGGAGACTTCGTGCTCTAGTGGCTACAAATAAAAAGCAATGTTATTTTAGGGTAACTGACGAATATCATTTTTAAATAAGACTAACTTGTCTTATTTTATGTTGGATTTAGTTCTGTTTCGGTAGCTATCGGGATAAGGGACTAAATTCTATGTAAAACCTTAATTTAAATTTGTATGTTATCAAAAAAACAAGCAAAAGCATTTTTTCTGGGTGGCACAGTTCTGTTTTCAGCAATCTTTTTAGCATTATCGTTCGAAACAGTAACCGTATCTATGCCCGAGAAAACCAATGCAGACCAAATTACAGATGCCGTTGTACGCGGTAAAGTAATTTGGGAATCGAACAATTGTATGGGTTGCCATACAATTTTAGGCGAAGGAGCCTATTATGCTCCTGAGTTAACACGCGTGTACTCCCGTAAGGGCGAATCGTACATTAAAACGGTACTTATGGCCAAAGAACCGTGGGCACCCAGAGGCAGAAAAATGGTGGCTTATGGGCTTACCGAAGAGCAAGCAAATGATGCTGTTGCCTTTTTTAAATGGATTGACGCAATGGATTTAAACGGATTTCCTCCTGAACCAGACCCAACGTTAAGCAAGTAACTATTTTAACATTTAAAAAAGACACAGATGAAATATAAATCACAAAAAGTTGCCTATTGGTTTTTTGCATTAAGTATGCTGCTTATTGTACTACAAATTACCTATGGCTTTATTATGGGCTTTGCCCACATGGGCTATGATGGCTTGCACGAAATTATTCCTTTTAATGTAGCTAGAGCCACTCACAATAATTTATTAGTAGTTTGGTTGCTTTCTGGTTTTATGGGAGCCGCCTATTACATTATACCCGAGGAGTCTCAGAATGAACTTGTTTCGGTAAAACTGGCATACGTCCAGTTAATAACCCTTGCCCTTGTGGGGGTAACGGCTGTAATTGGTTTCCATTTTAACTGGTGGGAAGGTCGTAAATTTTTAGAAATTCCTCGTCCGTTGGATTACCTGGTAGTTATTAATGTACTAACCTTTTTAGGTATTATTTTGGTTACTCTGTTTAAAGGTAAAAAGCAATCAACTACTGCTATGGTATTAACTATGGGCTTAGTGTTTGCAGCCTTATTATACCTGCCGGGTATGATTTGGTTCGATAGCCAGGCGATGGATTCTTTTTTCCGCTGGTGGGTTGTTCACCTTTGGGTAGAAGGTGTTTGGGAATTAATTATGGGCGGTATTTTAGCCTTCTTATTAATTAAGCTTACAGGGGTTGACAGAGAAGTAATTGAAAAATGGCTCTATGTTATAGTTGGCCTTACATTCCTTTCAGGAATTTTAGGTACCGGTCATCACTACTATTACATTGGTGCACCAGAGTACTGGTTAATTATTGGTGGTATTTTCTCAGCTCTTGAGCCTTTGGCCTTTTTAGCAATGGCACTGTTTGCCCTCCATATGTATCGTAAAGGCGGCAAAAAACATCCTAACAAAATTGCCATTTTCTGGACATTAGGCTCTGCCATTGTTTCTTTTGTTGGAGCAGGATTGCTTGGTTTAGCTCACACCCTGCCAGCAGTAAATATGTACACCCACGGCACATTGGTAACAGCTATGCATGGCCACCTTGCTTTTTGGGGTGCTTACGGCATGATTGTGTTTGCTATGATTGCTTATGCCCTACCACAATTAACCGGACGTAAATTGTTTAATAATCCAATGGGGCTCTATGCTTTTTGGTTATCATTAATAGGCATGGTAGGCATGACGGTTGCCTTTGGTGTAGCGGGTGTAGCACAGGTGTACCTCGAGCGTAAAATGGGGCTTGATTTTATGGTGGCACAAATAGAAATAGAAGTTCATTTCTTTGTATTGATTTTGTGTGCCACCATGTTTGCAACAGGTGTAGGACTGTTTATCGCTAATTTTCTTAAATATGGCCAGCCAAACGATGAAGCAATTGGGCAAGAAAATGACGATTTTGGCTCGTTAGAAACATCAGATTAGTAAACAACTTAAAGCTGCTTATCGTCATTGCGAACGGAGTGAAGCAATCTTGTACATAAGAACCAACAGATTGCTTTACCCCCTCTTTAATTCTTCCATAAAATTTGAAATTATGACGGGGATCTCAATGACGATAAGCAGCTTTTCTTATTTTAAAAAATGAAAATTAAAGAGGAACCCTATTACAAACAGGTAGGCAAAGAAGTAGAAGTATTTGAACATGCTTTTAAGCAAAAGCTACCATTTTTATTAAAAGGCCCAACAGGCACAGGCAAATCCAGGTTTGTAGAATACATGGCCTATAAGCTAGACAAAAATATAATTACCGTAGCCTGCCACGAAGAAACCTCAGCCATCGACCTTATTGGGCGGTATATTATAAAGGGAGCCGAAACAGTTTGGCAGGATGGCCCTCTTACCAAAGCGGTAAAACAAGGAGCCATTATTTATTTAGATGAAATTGCCGAGGCCAGGCCGGATGTAATTGTAGCCATCCATTCGCTTACCGATTACAGGCGTATTTTATACATTGATAAGCTAGGAGAGGAAATTGTGGCAGAGCCTTCGTTTATGCTGGTTGCCTCTTTTAACCCAGGCTATCAAAAAGGATTTAAAGAGCTAAAGCCCTCTACACGCCAACGGTTTGTATCATTATCGTTTGGGTATCCGCAAGAAAAAACCGAGCGCGAAATTCTTGTGCAAGAATCGGGTGTTGATGAGGCTACCGCTAAAAAATTGATTGCCATTGGCAACAAAATAAGGCAGCTCACCGAGCTTGGTTTAACCGAAACGGTTTCAACCCGATTACTGGTTGATGCCGGGAAACTTATTTATTCGGGCTTGGCCAAAAGGCTGGCAGTACACGCAGCAGTTGTGGAGCCACTTACCGATGATGAAGATACCTTGGAGGCGTTGTATGACTTAACCGATTTGATGATATAAAAATGAACCGTCATTGCAATCCGCTAGGTTGGCGGAGAAGCAATCTGTTATAATAGAGGTGTCCATAAACATTATGGTAAACATTGAAAAGATTCCTGCCTACGCAGGAATGACGGTTAAAAGGGAGGCGATGACATGTTAAGGAAGAGATCACGAAGTAATATTAATGGAACTAGACCAACTCATATTTCAAAAATTATTTCGCTTTTGGGACAAGCGGAAAAAGGTTGACCCATTGGTTAGTGCCCGTACTGTAAAACTAGACGACATTAAACCCAAACTTACCATTATTGCCCGTGCACTTACCGGCAAACCCATCGATATATTAGGAGCAAGCCGGGATGGAGGTTGGCAAAACAACACCTACTTTTTACCCACCTCTTTTAATAAGCTGGCTAGTGCCGAAGAAAACCTTCAGTTTTATATGTTTCGGCTTTGTTATTTATATGTACAACAAAAGTTAGGATTTAATTGGCCGCCTGGCAGCGAAACATCAGAAAAAGAATCGCAGGAAAAAGCAGTTGATACTTCCGAGCAGGTGCTTTCTATTTTATTTCAAGAGTTTGAAATTCTGACCCCAATCTATAAAAAGATAAAAAAGGCACTTGAAGAGGAGGCTAGTTTAAATGCTAAAAACAATCGCCCGGATTATACGTGGCTATATGGGCATTGGATGAAAAACAAACCTCAGAAAGCCGGAGATGACCTTGAACATATTAATAAACTAAAGCAGCTTGTTAAAAGCCAGCAAATAACAACCGAAATTAAAGCAAAAGCAGCTGACGAGGTTGAAACTATTCAGGTGGATAAAAAAGCGCAAGAAGATTTTACGCTCCAACATCATTTCGAAAAAGTGGATACGGCCGAAGAATTTAATGGTGTTTGGCGTGATTTTGATGGAGACGATTCGCTTGAAAATGATGCCGAAGCATTAAGCGAACTTAGCTTAAAGCACACAGTACGTGTTGACGACCCTGTTCATTCGGTTTATCAGGCTGATTTTGCAGGCAATCTATCCATAGCCGAAAGCAAGGAAATCGACCCGAAAGTGTTCGGGTTTAAAGGAAGCTTTATTGCTTATCCTGAATGGGATTTTTCTAAAAGGAGTTACAAACACAATTATTGTAAGGTGTTTCCATCCAAAACCGTTGACGATAATGTTGACTACTATACTAAAACCCTTAAAACCAATGCCCGAATACTTCGCAACTTAAAAAAGCGGTTTGCACAAATGGATAATGCCCTTGAGGTAGTTCACAGGCAATCCAATGGCGAAGATTTTGATATTGATGCCGTTACCGATATGTACGCTGATATTGTGGCCAAACATACACCAGACGAAAAAATATACCTTTCGAAGCGAAAACGCAAAAAGGAGCTCTCCATCCTATTTTTACTCGATTTGAGCTTAAGCTCAGATGGCTATACCAATGGCAACCGAGTGCTGGATATTGAAAAACAGGTTGTAATTATTTTGGGCGAAGCCTTAAACGATAGTCAGGTTGAGTTTGAAATTGCAGGGTTCTCCTCTAAAACCAGAAACCATTGCTCGTATTTTAATATTAAATCTTTTGATGAGCCATGGTCTAAAGGCAGGTATCATGTGGGAGCCGTTGAGCCTTCGGGCTATACCCGAATTGGGCCAGCCTTACGGCATGCAGGAGCCAGGTTAAAGCTGCAACCGGCACGCAAAAAGTGGCTAGTGCTGCTTTCGGATGGCAAACCCAACGATTACGATAAATACGAAGGAAAATATGGCGTACAAGATGTAAAACAAGCATTAAGAGAGCTTAATACCGAACATATTAACACGTATGCGGTAGCCATTGAAGATCAGGCGAGGTATTATTTGCCACAAATGTTTGGGCAAAACCATTACAGCATTTTAAGCAGCCCTGTAGAAATGATACAATCGTTGGCCAAATTGTATGAGAAAATTGAACGAAACTAGTTAGGTTGAGTCTCGTTAATGTGAGGGGCGATTTTTTAAATTAAATAATATGGCAAACACATCAGAAGTTTCTATCTCCAAAAATATTTTTTACCCACCAGGAGGGTTGCTTATTTGGATAATTGTATTTCTCGAACTTATCACTTTTGGTGCTTTCTTAATTGTGTACTTATCGTTTAGGCAAAGTGATTTAGAAACGTTTAATACATCCCAAACAATGCTTAATAGCACCATAGCTATGTTAAACACCATAGTGCTTTTAACAAGTGGCTTATTTATGGCAGCAGGCTTAACAGAGTTAAGAAAGGGTGGAGAAAAAGCTATTACCTACTTATTAATAACCATTGCTTTTGGTGTGCTTTTTATGGTATTAAAGGTATTTGAATATAATGAAAAAATAGAGCTAGGTATCGGTTTTAGCACCAACCAATTTTGGGTATTTTATTGGTTGCTTACAGGGTTTCATTTAATACATGTGTTAGTTGCAGTTGTATTGCTTAGTTATGTGCTTGTAAAAACAACATCAGGCTTTTATAACAGTTCAAAATTCGAAGATGTTGAAGCCGTAGGTGTATTTTGGCATATGTGTGATCTCATCTGGATATTTCTTTTTCCCATTCTTTACTTACTTCACTAATTATGACAAAGTCAAATATTATCGTTTGGGTTGGATTGGTTCTATTTACCTTGCTTACCTTTTATTCTTCAGAAGATCTCTTTTCGGGTACTCAACTGGCATTTGTTTTAATGGGTATTGTGGTTGTTAAATTTTTAGGGATAGGCCTCCAGTTTATTGAGCTAAAACAAGCACATACTACTTGGAAAGTGCTTTTTACAGGGTTTATCTTGTTTTTTGGGTTGTTGGTTATTGTGTTTGTGCAGTAACTAATGTGATGGTTCATAAGAAAGCAACTAGTTTTTCGCCATAACTACGGATATGCTTGCAAATTTAGCCCTGCTAAAAGCAAAAATTACATAAAATTTTTAGCCGCCTTTCTTACAAATCGTCACACTAGAGTTTGCTTTAATTATGAAATATATTCTTTATTATATCATTTTATAGAGGCAGGTATTTACGTACATATTTAATTTAGGCGTTTCTCTTACTTAATGGTAACACTCAAGTTTTATACCCGTCATTCCTGCGCAGGCAGGAATCCGTACATATGGTTAAGTGATGGAATTGAGAAATTTTGTACCTTAATATTCTATATTGACATATTTATCGCTATTGGTGTATGTATATAAATGCCTACCTCTATAAAAGGATATGCCAGCAGAAACAATACTGGAACACTATCATGGCCTCTGGCAGGTAGAGCAATGTTTTAGGGTAAGTAAAAAAAGACCTGCGCATAAGGCCCATCTACCACTGGACACCCCAACGTGTGAAAGCCCATATCGCCATCTGTTTTATGTCGCTAGTATGTGTACGCTATTTATATTGCCTAACCAAGGTACACCAACTAACGTTTTCAGAAAGAACCATCCGCCAAACCCTCAATAACGTGCAACTATCCATTCTCTCGCATACCGAAAATAATGACCGCTACGCTATCCCTTCAAAGAAAACAACACAAGCAGAGCAACTCTACAAACTGATGGGATTAAGCCTATCAGATATGCCCTATAAAATCAGCAAAATATCTCATAAATAAGCAAAATAGTGCCTAGCTAAATAGGTGCCCGATTGAATACGTGCATTTTAACTCATTTGACCGTTGGAGTCAGGAAAAACAGGTGAAATAGTAATAAATGAGGAAAATATGGACTTGGATCATTCAGGAGAATATCCCCTTAAAATTTTAAAGAATAAAGAGCAAGGTCTCTCCATGTAATAAATTTGTAGAGCGTGTACGCAGAATAAAAATGCAATTTGAATTGGCATTATCGTAACAGTTTTCTATATTTGTAATCATCCTACTTAAATAAATAATTGAAAACAATCATTAAGCATATAGCCAACATACGAACAGGGGTTTTTGCAAAACCTGTTGATAAGGGCGATATTGTGTATTTACAGGCCAAGTACTTTGATGAAGCAGGTGTGCTTAAAACGGAACTGGAGCCTGATTTGAATGCGGGGAGCATATCTTCAAAGCACCTGCTTGAACAAGGAGATGTTTTGTTTGCTGCTAAAGGATCAAAAAACTTTGCCGCCACTTTTAATCATAATGGCATTCCTACCGTTGCTTCAACTTCTTTCTTTGTAATTAGAGTACATCAACAACAGGTATTGCCAGCGTTTTTAACTTGGTTTTTAAATACACCGGGCACACAACAATTATTAAAAAGGTATGCAAAAGGCTCTTCCATCGTTTCCATCTCTAAGGATGATTTAAGTGAACTTGAGATTTCTATCCCTTCAATTGAAAAACAACATTTAATATTAAAAACAGCAAATCTTCGTAAACTTGAACTTAGTATCAATAATCAAATAAGTGACTTAAAAGAACAGTATATTCAAGCATTACTAAAAAGCGCTTTAAAAAAATAGGATAAACCATTATGAATAAAATAAGCCAAAAAGATATAAATAATGCAGTTTGGAAAGCCTGTGACACTTTTAGAGGCAGTATCGACCCAAGTGTGTATAAGGATTATGTGCTAACTATGCTTTTTATAAAATACTTAAGCGATGTGCATGATGATAAGTTGGCAACGTATTTAAAAAAATATGAGGGAGATAAAGAACGTGCCAAACGCGCCATGCAGCACGAACGTTTTGTGGTGCCAGACCATAGCCATTTTATGTTTTTATTCGATAACCGAAATGAAGATAATATTGGGGAGTTAATTAATATAGCTTTAACTGATTTAGAGGAGGCCAACCGTGAGAAACTCTATAGTGAGGATGGTGCGGGAATTTTCCAAAACATAGATTTTAATAATAGCAAATTAGGGGAGCCAAAAGACAAGAATGTTAGGCTTAAAAATCTGTTATTAGATTTTAATTCGGATACATTAGACCTGCGGCCCTCCCATATGGATGGCAACGATATTATTGGCGGAGCCTATGAATACCTAATTGCCAACTTTGCCAGTGATGCCGGTAAAAAGGCAGGAGAGTTTTTTACCCCTAGCGAAGTATCTACGCTATTGGCCAAGCTAACAAAGTCTGCACCGGGCTCAAGAATTTGCGACCCCACGTGTGGTTCAGGTTCTCTTTTAATTAAGGCAGGTAACCAAGTAGGTACTCCTAACTTCTCGCTTTATGGGCAAGAAGCCAATGGAAGCACTTGGGCATTGGCTGTAATGAATATGTTTTTGCATGGCTTTGACAACTCCACCATTCGTTGGGGAGATACCATTCGTAACCCTAAATTAAAAGAAGGCGATGCCCTGATGAAATTTGATACGGTGGTAGCAAACCCTCCATTTTCACTAGATAAATGGGGCGCAGAAGAATCTGCTGAAGACCCATATAATCGTTTTTGGAGAGGCATACCACCCAAGAGCAAAGGCGACTGGGCATTTATTAGCCATATGATAGAAACCACTTATGAAGGCAAAGGGAAAGTGGGAGTAGTGGTGCCACATGGGGTGTTGTTTAGAGGAGCCAGCGAAGGCAAAATACGAAAGAAAACCATAGAAGAAAATATACTAGAAGCCGTTATTGGCTTGCCTGCCAACCTGTTTTTTGGCACAGGCATACCTGCAGCTATTTTAATCTTTAATAAAGGGAAGGAAAATAATACAGATGTGCTATTTATTGATGCCAGCCAACATTTTGAGTCTGCTAAAAACCAAAATAAATTAAGAGGTGCTGACATTGATAAAATTATAGCCACTTACCAAGATTTTAATAAAGGCAACCTGCCACAAGGGGTGGCCGAAGAAAAATATAGCTATGTGGCCTCGTTTGATGAAATAGCCGAGAATGAATTTAACCTAAACATACCTCGCTATGTAGATACTTTTGAAGAAGAAGCCGAAGTAGATATTGCTGCGGTGCAAGTAGAAATTGATAAACTAGAAGTAGAATTAAAAACAGTGCAAACTGAAATGGATACCTACTTAAAAGAATTAGGTGCATAACTATGATCGTTCAATACGCATCAGACTTACATATAGAATTTCCAGACAACAAGGAATTTCTGAAGGCTAACCCATTGCAACCTAAGAGTGATGTGTTGTTATTAGGGGGTGATATTGTGCCATTTGCTGTTATGCATAAGCATAAAGACTTTTTTAGCTATGTTTCTGATCATTTTAAAACTACCTATTGGATACCTGGTAACCACGAATACTATTACTCTAATGCTGCTAAAAGAAGCGGAACTATTCATGAAAAAATAAAAGAGAATGTTTTTTTGGTAAATAACATTACGTTAAAACAGGAGGACGTAAGATTTGTTTTTTCAACCCTGTGGTCGAAAATTAGTGAAGCGAACCAATGGCAAATAGAACAAGGAATGAGCGATTTTCATGTTATTAAGTATAACGAACATCGGTTTACTTCGGGCTTATTTAACCAGTTTCATGCAGAAAGCATGACTTTTTTAGAAAAAGAACTTTCATCTGCCAATACCCTAAAAACAGTGGTATTAACACATCATGTACCAACTTTTTTAAAGTACCCTGAGCAGTATAAAGCGAGTGACCTGAATCAGGCTTTTGCAGTAGAGCTGTACGATTTTATAGAAAATAAGCAACCTGATTACTGGCTCTATGGCCACCACCATCAAAATACGGCTGATTTTAGTA
>JALSJD010000153.1 GCA_026989535.1 Cyclobacteriaceae bacterium | reverse complement strand
TATCAAAGAAAGTCGGGCTCAAGACAATTCTGTTTTAGCAAATGGCAGTTGGTATAAATTTGCCATTACCGAAACAGGTGTTTATGAGTTAAAAGGTTCTGACCTTGCAAATGCGGGCATTTCAATTTCGAGCCTAAACCCTGATAAACTTCGGCTATTTGGCACTTATGGAGGCATGTTGCCACAAGCAAATGATGCATTAAGGCCATTAGATTTAGAAGAACTTGCTATTAAAATAATAGGAGGCGAAGATGGTAATTTTAGCCCCAACGATAAAATAGTTTTTTTTGCAGAAAGTGCCGACAAGGTAACCTTTGACGAAATAGAAAAAATAGTTAAGTATGAAAATAATTTATACAGCGACACCAGCTATTATTTTTTAAATATTGATTTAGCACCAGGCAAACGAATAGAAGCAGCCCCCCCTATTGCAGGCAGCCATCCCATTACCAACACTTATTTAACATACTTTTTCCACGAATTAGACGAAACCAACCTTTTAAAATCAGGAAGGTATTGGTATGGAGAAAAGTTTGACACCAACCTCGATCAAACATTTACAACCAATTTGTCTAATTGGGTGCCTGGCTCCGAAGTAAAGCTACTGTCTGCGGTTATGGCATCCTCTTTTAACCAAAGCAATTTTACTGTTTTTATTAATAACCAAAATGTGGGTGGTCATCAAATTTCATCTATCCCAGATAGCCGCTATACCATAAAAGGAGTAGAAAACCAAAAGATTTTTTCTACGGTGCTTTCGAGTGGCATTACCGATAACATAGAAATAAACTACCAATATGAAAAGCAAAATGGGTTGGGTTATTTGAATTATTTTTTACTGCAAATAGAAAAAAGCACGTCCATCGAAGGGTCTTTTTTAGCACTTACAATTCCTAAAAAAGAGGATGCCATAAGCACCGTGCAAATTTCAACCAATTCTGCCAACACCGAAATTTGGGATGTTAGCAGTTTTAATACCGTAAAAAGAATACCTGCAACTGTTAGCAGTAATCAACTCACAGCAAATATTAAAACAGATACAACCGCCTATTTAGTAGCCATTGATTATAGTAACAATTTTAACGTACCCAATTTTGTTGGTTCTGTAGCAAACCAAAATTTGCATAATTTTTCAACTGTAGATTTACTTATAATTACAGCTCCAGAGTTTATTAATCAGGCGTTGGAGCTAAAAGCCCATAAAACAACACAAGGCATAGCTACGCAGGTTGTATTAACGAATCAAGTATTTAACGAATTTTCCAGTGGTAGAAAAGACGTTACAGCACTGCGTGATTTTGCGAAGCACCTTTACAATAATGCGAGTCTAAAACACGTACTACTGTTTGGCAAAGGCACTTACGACTATAAAAATTTAGACGGGAAAAATAATTCCTTTGTTCCAATTTATGAATCGAGAAATTCGTTAAGCCCGCTTTATACGTATGGGTCTGACGACTACCTGGGGTTTCTTGAAGATGATGAGGGAGAATGGATAGAAAACCTTCAGGGCGACCACACATTAGATATTGGGGTTGGTCGATTGCCGGTAAAATCGAGCGAAGATGCCACTGCTGTGGTAGAAAAAATCATAAAATACCATTCAAAATCTACCATTGGCAACTGGCGAAAACATATTTATTTTGTAGCCGAAAATGGAGATTTTAATATCCACCAACGAGATGCCGAACGATTATCTACCTTAATCGACACCACTTATAGCTCCTTCGATCCTCAAAAAATTTATATCGATGCCTACCCCATCGAAGCCTTACCTGGCGGCACAAAGGCGCCTTTGGTAAACGAAGCCATACTAAAAGTATTTGATAACGGTGCCCTTATTATGAACTATACTGGCCATGGTAACGAAACACAATGGGCAAAATCGAATGTATTTAATAAGGAGATGATAGAAGGGTTAGATAATGATACATTTTACCCATTAATAGTTACTGCCACCTGCGAATTTGGCCGACACGATGATGCCAACCAAATTTCGGCAGGAGAGCACTTAGTTGTAAAACCAAATGCAGGAGCTATTGGCCTCATTACCACAAGTCGCCCTGTGTTTGCAAGCTCAAACTACACACTTAATTTAGCTTTTTACAGTTCCGTTTTGGCTACCAATAATGGCATATATAAAACACTTGGCGAAATTTTTGGCGAAACCAAAAATAATAGCCTAAGTGGCCCAAACAACAGAAACTTCTCGCTACTGGCAGACCCAAGCTTAAGATTGGCATATCCAAAAAAATTTATTACTTTAGATAGCTTAAATGGGCGTTATCTCGGCATTGAAGATACTATTGCCGCCTTGGAACATGTTGTTTTTACGGGGTCAATAAGAGGAGCCTCCGGAACTGTTTTATCAGATTATAATGGCTCAATAAAGATTGATTTTTATGATAGGCCTACCATAAAAAAAACATTAGGAAATTTTGGAACTCCTTTTATTTACAAGGATAGAGACAACAAACTTTTCTCAGGCAGCTCAACAGTTAAAAACGGTCAATTTACATTTCAATTTGTAACACCTTTAGATATCAGCTACCAAATTATGGAAGGCAAAGTGGCTATGTACGGAGTGGCTATTGACAGTATAGATGCCAATGGAGCTAATGTAAATATTAAAATAGGTGGCTCCAATGCTAACCCGGCAACAGATATTCTTCCACCAATTATTAATGCCTTTATGGAGGATACCACTTTTGCAAATAATGATTTGGTAAGCGCAAACTCTTTACTGATAGTTCATCTTTTCGATAAAAACGGAATCAACCTATCAAAATCTCAAGTAGGACACAACATAACTTATACACTAGATGATGGAGAACCCATTTCATTAAACGATTATTTCCAATATAATCAAGATTCCTACCAAACAGGCAAAGTATTATTCCCGCTTCAAGGTATCTCTCCGGGCAATCATCTAATCGTTGTTAAAGCATGGGATACATTTAATAACCCAGCTGAAACAGAAATAATATTTAATGTGGCTAATGAGCAAGAAGTTTATATTTCGGAGGTAAGTGTATATCCAAATCCTGTGCAGGATATTGCACACTTTACATTTAAGCATAACCTAAGCGGAAAAGATATTTTTGTTACGCTAAAAATTATAAACAGGTCAGGTCAAGTAGTATATACAAAAGAAATTAGCTATTCAAACTCCAGCCCTGTGATAAACGACCTAAATTGGGATGGCAGAAACTCAACCGGACAAAAATTAACCGAAGGGTTATACATTTATAGCTTTAATATTCGTTCTGTTAATTCAGGAGCGTCTAACTCCTACTTTGGGCGACTTATGACCGTAAATTAATTAACTTTCAATATCTTTGCACTTAAATTTATAAATTTTGATAAGTAATAAATCACTCATTTTTTTAACAATTTTGCTCATTTTTAGCAATTTTGTTAGCGCACAACAAGGCATTTTAGTTGGGCAGGATACCACTCAAAGAGTTATAACTACTGCCGTTCCTTTTTTAAGTATAACACCCGACTCCCGTTCAGGCGGTATGGGCGATGCAGGGGTGGCTATTTCGCCAGATGCAAATAGTGTATATTGGAATCCTTCTAAGCTTGTTTTTATAGAAAACAAAATGGGATTTGCTTTGTCATACTCACCTTGGTTATCCAAAATTATTAACGATATGTCATTATCCTATTTATCAGGATATTACAAACTATCTAAAGAGCAGGCTATTGCCGTTTCATTAAGATACTTTGATTTAGGAGAAATATTTTTTACTGATGATTTTAATAATCCGCAAGGTAGCTTTAACCCTAAAGAGTTGGCTGTTGATGCAACCTATGCCCGAATGCTCTCCGAAAATTTTAGTTTAGGAATTACCCTCCGGTATATAAATTCAAACTTAACAGGAAATTTTTCTTCGTTAACAATAGAAGCGCAACCAGCAAATACAGTGGCTGCCGATGTTTCGGCTTTTTATCAAAAAGATACTGAATTTGGTAATATTTCATTTGGAGGTAATATTTCAAATATTGGAGCCAAAGTAACTTATTCCAATCAAGATAATAAAGACTTTATTCCTACTAACCTTCGGGTGGGGTCGGCACTTAAATTGGATATTGACCCATACAACACCATTACTTTTGCGCTAGATTTTAATAAACTACTTGTCCCTTCTCCTCCTATTTATGCGGTAGATGAAGATGGGGTTATTATTACCGACCCCAACGGAAACCCTGTAATTGCAAGAGGGGAAGACCCTAACAGAAACTTATTAAGTGGCATTTTTGGCTCATTTAGTGATGCGCCAGATGGTTTTTCTGAAGAGATGCAGGAAATTATGATTTCGTTTGGAGCAGAGTATTGGTATAATAACTTATTTGCTGCAAGAGCTGGCTACTTCTATGAAAATGCCAATAAGGGAAATCGCCAATATTTTACCATAGGAGTAGGATTTAGGTATAACGTATTTGGATTTGATTTTGCTTATTTAGTGCCTCCAAAACAAGAACACCCTTTGGCCGAAACACTTCGATTTACCTTACACTTTAATTTTGCAGAAGAATCAGGATTTGATGATTCTGTTACTGACTAAGTATGCCTAATAGGTTAATTGAGCCAAACACTTCGTTCATTTCTACAATTCATAAGGTTAGTTATGAGACCGATCTTATGTCAAATAATATTCCATTATATAGCATTCAAGATAAAAATCAGGCGGTGTGTGGAGTTGAAATTATTTTTGGAAATGGAAAATCCGATGAACAAGCAAATGGAGCTGCATACTTTTCAACTACACTCCTCAAATCTGGCACCAAAGGATATGATGCCAACCAAATTAACAACTTTTTTGAGTTAAGAGGAGCGTTTGTTCAACTCCAAAGCAATTTAGATTTTAGCACACTAAGCCTCTACTGCCTTTCAGATAAATTAAAAGAAGTCTTTCCTTTCTTTCTAAACCTATTTAACCAACCTGCGTTTCCAAAAGATAAATTAGAGGCGTTAAAGAACAAGAAAAAACAAGAGCTTACTATAAACGAACAGAAGTCTGATTTTTGGGCATCAAAATTATTTAAAGAAACTCTTTTTAAAGACCACCCCTATGGCAATGTTCTAAATCAACAAGACATTAAATCTATTACACCAGAAATACTAAGTAACCATTGGCATAATGACTCACTAAACGCAGTTAAATTTATTACCGTAGCAGGGCACTTCGATAAACATCTGCTTATTTCAAAAATTGAAAGTAGTCTAAAAACGCAAACAGCTAAGTTAGCAGAACACACAACTAATTTAACCTTTACCAATACCGCTCAATCTATAACAAAAACGTTGGAAGGAAATAAGCAATCCAGCCTTAAAGCAGGCTGTTTAACTATAAATCAATCAGATGTTAACTATCCGGCACTGAGTTTAGGAAACACACTATATGGTGGTTATTTTGGTTCACGATTAATGCAGAGTGTTCGAGAAGATAAAGGCCTTACCTATGGCATCAATTCATCTATCCAGCATCTTCACCAAGCATCATTTCTGCAAATTTCTGCCGATGTAAAAATGGGATTTGCAAAGGATGTACTTACATTAATACAAATTGAACTAGATAAGTTAATCACCAAAAACATACCTGAAAGTGAACTTGCTAAAGTAAAAAATTACTTAATTGGGGAGTATAAATCAAATAGCGAAACTACGTTTGACAAAATAAATAAAGTAAAGCTTTTAAAGCTTAAAAAACTTGATGATTTATACTTCATAAATCATTTCCAATCCATCATAAAACTCACATCCTCTGATGTACAAGAGGCTTTAACTAAGTATTACAAATCCATTTTATTTAGCACAGTTACGGTTGAATAGATAACTCCCATAATTTTCCCAAAAATAAATTGTCATCTCTTGGCTCATTACTTGTCTTTAACCTGAGTTCGTTTTTTTACATCAAGTTTAAAATTTATTAAATTTGATGCAAATCACAAAAATGAGATTAGCCTTAACCCTAATTTTTAGCCTTTTTATTTCTTTGAGTGCATTGGCACAAACAGGTGCTTACTACCTTGCCCAATACAACCTGAAAGACCGAGGTTTAAGCAATTATAATTATAATATTGTGCAGGACAGCCGCGGGCTTATTTATATGGCTAATCTCAAGGGTGTACTGGTTTCTGATGGGTTAGACTGGTCTATTATAGAAACCCCTTATAGCATTTTTGCCTTAGATGTTGACAGTTTAAATAATCTTTATGTTGGAGGTCGTAGAGAAATTGCTGTCATTAATAAAACAGGAAATATATCAGAGTCTTACCAGCTTATTACAACCGTAAGCCAAGAAATTTTTGAGGTTAAATGCCACAATAAGCAAGTTTACTTCTTATCCGAAACCGTTTTATATATCTATAATACGGTATCAAAAAAAATACATCTAATCGAAAAGTCCTCTCAAGATTTATTTTCTTCAATACTCGAAATTGATGGGAATATCTATATTTCCAGTTTACAGAAAGGTATTCAAGCGTTGCAAAATGGAATCCTAACAGCAGCTACTTTAACCCTGCCAAAAGGAACTCTGAGTGTTAAAAGTTCACATAAAGGTGACCAATTAGCCATTACAAGCAATGGTAATTACTTTATAAAAAAAACGGGAACCTCTAGCTATAAACCATTTAATATTAAAGATGAGGATTACCTAGAACAAAACACAACCGTAAATTTTAGTTGGGTTAACTCAAACTTGCTTGCCATTTCAACAATAAGCGGGGGCGTTGCCTTTATTAACGCTACAACTGGCACTGTAGAGCAATATATGAACTACGAAAACGGGTTGCTAGATAACGAAATACTCGCCCTTTTTGTTAGCAAAAATAACATTGTATGGTGCACCACTCCCCAAGGGGTATCTATTATTGCACCAGAAATACCCATCCGAAATTATGCAAGCTATAAAGGTTTATCTGGCAATATTCAAGTGGTTTATGAGTTCAAAAAACGGCTATTTGTAGGTACCACCACTGGCTTATTTGAACTTGTAAAAAAATCTATTTTTGAAGACGTTGTGAGTTATAAAAAAATCATACCCACTAAAGATGTAGTAACAGATAGCCCACCTCCCCAAAAGAGGGGTTTATTTAAAAGAAAGAATAAAAGAAACACCCCAATTACCCCCAAAAGACCTAAAACGTCTTATCAAAAGCAGATTCAAAAGCAACTATTGTCTCAAAGTTTTGAATTTGAAAAGGTTGAAAACATTGATGCCAAAATTGTTCAATTGGTAGATTTTAATGGTAAACTTCTTATTGGTTCTTTGTCGGGAGTATATCAACTTGATGAAAAAAAAGTTACCCGCATTTTTAAAGAACCTGTTGTGTATTTGTATAAGCCAAAAGATTATAATTTTTTAATGGTGAGCACCTACGACAAGGAGGTTAAGGTGCTAAAACCTAAAAGTAATTTCCAATGGGTTACCACGGGGCTTCTTAATGGCCTTGATGACTTTGTTGAACAAATTGAACAAGGCAAAAATGGAAGCCTGTGGCTTTGTGGTGCCGATTCTGTTTATCGGGTTGTTTTAAGCAATGCTTATTCGTTAGAGGATGTTGAAGTGTACCCCATTCATAACCCACATTGGGAACGAATTTATGCAAACTCTTACCAAGGTAAAACCTATTTTTTAAATACATCAGGCTATTATTATTACGAAGACCACGCCATAAAAAAAGATACGACTATTGAAAATAAAATTGGTTTGCCAACCCAGATAATTCTCAGTTCTAAAGATAAGCTTTGGGTAAATACTGGTCATTTTTGGTATGGAAAAGACGAAGACCTTAATAACTCCTTAAATTTTATTAGCCTATTTGAAGACCCCAAATACATTTCTGAATTAGGAGAGAACAAGTTTTGGGTTGTTGCAGGCGATAACCAGCTTTATAAAGTAGATGGCGAAAAAATTAAATCCATAACCAGAAAATTTGAACTCTTTCTTGAAAGAGCGCAGAAAGACTCAGTCGCTCTACCTCTTACAACCTTACTTGGCAATATCGACCAACAAAGTTCTTTAAGTTTTAAATTTGCATCTCCAGATTACACCAATATTTACCAAACCGAATATCAGTACCGCTTGGTAGGTTTATCTTCTGAATGGTCTGACTGGGGAAAAAATAACAACGAAATTATATTTCCATATTTGCCGGCAGGCATTTATGAGCTAGAAGTACGAGCACGAGACGCCTTAGGAAACATTAAAAATTCAGATTCAATTAGTTTCAGCATTTTAGCTCCTTATTGGAAACGACCATGGTTTTACCTGATTGAACTTGTGTTTTTTGGAGGGTTGATGACCATATCAGTTTTAATAAACCGTAAAAAACACAAATTTTCAGTACTAAGCAGGCTTCTTACTTTTCTTACCTTAATTTTTATTGTAGAGTTTGTGCAAACCATTGCTGAGGCTAAGTTTGAAACCAACCAATCTCCTGTAATTAACTTTTTTATTCAAGTAGCCATTGCCCTTTCTATTTTACCTGTAGAAGGCATTCTTAGAAAATTTATAACTAAAAAATCAGAAAGTACTCAAGAAACGAGTGTAAAGCCAAGTGTAGATAATGACGGATAAAGTGGTGGGGGTTGTTTTTGTTTAATAACTAGTGTCCAGTCCATTCTTGGGCTCTTTGCTCTCGCTTAATACGAGCTTTTACCTCAGGGTCATTCAAAATTAGATTGGGGTCGCCTTGTGAGGTAAGGTGAAATCTTCCACAGTCGTTGCATTGGTAGTAATTTTTAGCAGCTTGCAAAAATCGAATATGCGAACGTATCAATGCTTCTTGCACTTCTGGCTCTGAGTAATAGCTGTTTTTTCCTGTTGGGCAACGCATAGCACAAAGGTAAGGCTATTAGTTTAAACAGATTGCTTCACTACGTTCGCAATGACGTTCAAACCTGATTATCTTCGAGTTATGAAGCAGAAAGAATGTCCTTCGTGTGCAATGATGATTGATAGGAACGCAAAAGATTGCCCTATTTGCAATTATGAGTACCCCAAGCCAAATCGTTTTTACCAAGTGATTGCGATTATTTTAGTTGTGATTTTTATTCTATCCTATATTTTTTAGAGGCTAAATGAAATACCTTCGTTTCATTTAGTTAATTTTAGAAGATATGAAAACCTGATAACCGCTATGGAACAAAATATTTTAACAACCTTTATGCTGCCCGCTTCACTCTTTATTATTATGCTGGGGCTGGGGTTGGCTCTTCAAATAGCTGATTTTAAAAGAATATTAACATACCCTAAGGCTATATTTATTGGCATTATAAATCAAATGATTTTGCTCCCATTGATTGGTTTTGCCATTGCCATTTTCTTAAATTTAGAACCAGAGCTAGCCGTTGGTTTAATGATATTGGCCGCTTGCCCTGGTGGTGTTACTTCAAATTTGTACAGTCATTTGTCAAATGGGGATACCGCATTATCTGTTACACTAACAGCAATTAGCAGTACTATATCAATCATTACCATTCCATTAATTATAAATTTTGGGCTTGTTGAGTTTATGAGCGAAAGTAAGGAAATTCACTTGCCCGTAATTAAAACAATTGTTCAAATAATGGGCATTACGGTTATACCTATTGCCTTGGGTATGCTAATTCGGTTTAAAAAACCTGACTTTGCCACTAAAATGGAAAAGTCAGTTAAAGTAGCCTCAGCCATTATATTGTTTATAATTGTTTTGGGTGTAATTGGTGTAGAAAGAGAAAAGATACCTAACCATTTTGAACGAGTAGGCATTGCCGTTCTATTACTAAATGTTTTTACAATGCTTGTTGGTTTTTATTCTGCAAAATTTGGAAAACTGAGCCTTCCACAATCAATTGCCATTTCATTAGAATCGGGTTTGCAAAATGGTGCGCTGGGTATTGTCATTGCTGTTTCCATACTTTTTAATACTGAAATGTCTATTCCGGCAGCTGTTTATAGCCTAATAATGTTTGCAACAGGTGGGTTTATGGTATGGCGATTTGGTAGAAGGAAGAGCAGCACAAGTTAGTAGAGTTTTTTAGATCCTACAGTACCCGAATTTATTTAAAAACTCCATTTTAACCTAATAAATGCTGCTTTAGAAATGGCATCATAACTACCCGAAGCATTATTATCATAAAAAAGCTGACCCACTAAATCGGCATCTAAGTTTTGAACGAAGGAAAAGGTAATGTAAGGATTTAGAAAAAGCACATGGGTGCCTGGGTACACCATCACAGCCATACCTCCAAAAAATAATGGTGTAAATTGATATGTACTTTGTACAAATGCACTCCATGGGTAGGGAGATAAATCGCGTACGGTAAAGGTACCTACATTCTGACCAATGAGCGTACTGCCAAAATTGGCATCATAATCGCCATTGGTATTATACATAACCGACCCATTAAGGTACAAAGAATTAGTAAAAGAGTAGTCTAAGGATATGGCTCCTAAAAAAAGGCTGTTGTAGTTTTTGTTCACTTCGGTTTTAATAGCCGGAATAAAATAAGTGAGTTCACCTTTTAAGCCAGCTCCTCCTAAATTACCAGCCCAACCGGTACCCAATGAAATGTCTCCTTGAGCAAGCCCACCCAAAAACTGGATGTCGTAATTGCCTTTGTTTACCTTCCACATACTGGCAGCCACAAAATGGTCGATGTTTTTGGCTGCTTTAACAGCTACTTCTATACTAGAGGCTGCTCCAGTATAACGTGTAATTCTAACAGCATCGGAACCGGAACGCTCTTCGTAATCGAAATCGAAAAAGGAGTAGGCGTTAAACCAATCGTTAGGATTCCAGGCAAGGTTTACCCCCCAATTAATCCGTTGCCGACCTACTTTAATTTCCCAATTATCTTTTACCCAACCTACAAAAGCACGCTCAACTGCTACATTTAAAATAACGGAGCCATTGTTTATTAAATTGGTGGATAAGGGAAAGAAGTCGTTATTATTATTAATGAGATCGCCATAGCTAGGAATACCTAAGGCCTCATTGCCGGGTAGGTTTTTAACAAAATCGCCTGCAAAAAGTCGGTTACGCACCTCTACATACACCGATAAATTATCGGTTGGGTAGTAAGCAAAATTGAGGCGATTATGTGTAAGATTTTCGTACCAAAGGCTATCACCAATATAATTAAAGGTTGACATATTTTTTAGATACCCCTTAAAGGCGAATTTAGGTTCTTTGTATTCGTTTTGAGCTTTTGATATGGACACAGTTAATACTAAAGAAACGACAATTAAAATTTTGTGAGCCTCTGTGAAACCTCTGTAAAACTTTGTGGTATAGCCTTTATAAAATTTAATATTATACCACAGAGTGGCACAAAGAAGGCACAAAGTTACACAGAGTGGTATAATCATTATTTCCAAACTTACTTACCTCGTAACATCAGAAATGACAACCCCATCTTCTAAGGTAATAACACGTTTGGCTTTATCAATTACGCGCTGATCGTGGGTAGAAAAAACGAATGTGGCTTTTTCCTCTTGGTTCATCTTAGCCATAATATCTAACAAAGTAGCGGTAGATTTCGAATCCAAATTAGCGGTAGGCTCATCGGCCAATATAAACGCTGGTTTTGAAGCCAAAGCCCTTGCTACCGCAACACGTTGCTGCTGCCCGCCCGATAGCTCCGAGGGTCGCAGGTTTGCTTTATCGGCAATGCCCATTTGCTCCAGCAATTCCATTGCCCTTGTTTCACGCTCCTTCTTATCTTTTTTTTGCAAAAGCATAATAAACTCAATGTTTTCCTTATTGGTTAATACAGGAATAAGGTTGTATGCCTGAAAAACAAACCCAATGTTTTTTAAGCGAAAATCAATGAGTTTGCTATCCGGCATTTCGCCAATATTTACACCTGCTACTTCTACGCTTCCTTTAGTGGCTTTATCGAGCCCACCTAAAATGTTTAAAAAAGTAGTTTTACCACAACCCGATGGACCTACAATAGCGGTAAATTCGCCTTCTTCTATTTGCAGGTTAATGCCATTAATAGCATGTACAGGAATAGTGGATTCGTTATACGTTTTAGTTATGTTTTCAGCTTTTATAATACTCATATCTGTACTTTATAAAGTTGTTTAAATTTTGTGGAGTGCTTCTACAGGGTTCAGTTTTACAGCTTTCCAAGCAGGGTATAATGCCCCAATAATGGCAGTAACAACCACGCTAAATGTTACAATTAAATACACATTATTTTCGAGGTAAGGATAAAGGATGGAGGAGTACCCAAACGATTCTAACCCTTCGGAATATTCGGTAAGGTCAACGCCTACCTTGCTATAGTAGCTTAAAGTAAGCCAACCAGCTAAAAGCCCAAGGGGGGCTCCTACTAGTCCTAAATAAATGGTTTCTATCAATATCATTGCATAAACGTTGGCTTTTCCCATGCCAACCGCCATTAGCATACCTAACTCGCGATACCGCTCTAAAACTGCCATTAACATAGTATTTACTATGCCAAATACCAGTGCTGTCATAATTATTAGCATAAGTATGTATAGCATTTGGTTATACATTTGCTGCATTAAGGCCAGCTCCGGAGCAATTTCTTTCCAGGTTTCTACCATATCGCCTTTATAGGTTTGGTTATACTTTGCCACCGTGGCAGCTTCATTAACGTGGGGTTCTAAAAGGATGGCCAATTCGTGTACCTGATGGCCAATACTGGTAATTTTGGCAAGGTCTTTCTGCTTTACAAAGGCGTATAACTCGTTTATTTTTACCGAAGAGCTTTTTACGATTCCTACTATACGAAACGCCCCAGCAGTAATAAGGCCTTCGTCATTTGTAAACGTAAGCACCACCTTTGAGCGTAGTTTTACATGTAGTGTTTTTGCAAGTTTAGAGCCTATTATAATGGGGTGTCGTTTTAGGCCTTTAAAGTAGGAACCCTCTATAAGTAAAGAGTCCAATTGTGTTACTTTTTGCTCGTTGGCAATATCAATACCTCTAATTTGTACGGCTGCTCCCTTTTTAGGGGAGGAAATCATTCCATTTATAATAATACGAGTAGTAGTTGCTTTTACATGAGGCCATGTTCTTACTTTTGCTGCTTTTTCAGTACCGTTTGAAACAAAATAGTTTATATCAAAATCCTTTTTAAATTCTTTATTATGTACCTGTATATTTGAAACATCATGATTAATAACATCGGCCATATAGCTTACGCCAAAACCGTTCATAAAACCTGTGCCAATAAGCAGTGCCCATACACCTAGTATGATAGACCCTATTACCACAAAGCTTCTTGCTTTGCTCCTCCAAACGTTTTTCCATGATAATTTTAGTAACATAATGGGATAATTTTCAATGTTTAATCGCAGGGCGATAGCCCTTTTGGTTTAATTCCCCGACCCTTGGGTCGGAAATAAATTTGTTTGCGTAGCAAACTCCTATTAACACCCCGATGGCTCTGCCTCGGGGTAGTTTATTTGTTCACTACTTTACGCTTCTCTCATAGCCTTCATTGGTTTTAACACCTGAATAGCATACACCGGATAAAACCCCAGAATGATGGCCATAATAAAGATTGCCCACGCCTGGTTGATAAACAGTGCCGGTTGTAATGAAAAGAAATAAGCTGGTTCTACTCCAAATGTTTCTATGGCTTTAGCGGTTTCTCCTGAAAAATAAATGGGGTTATAATGGAAATAAACTAAGAAGGGAAGGCTTAGGCTTATTCCTGCAATAACCCCAATGGTTGCCATCATACCCATTTCTAAAATAATAATCCACTGCATTAACCATCGTTTCATACCAATGGAAATCATTACACCAAACTCGTACATGCGTTCTGCTGTCATCATTAAAAAAGTGCCGAACATACCAAACCCGATTACAGCATACAAAATCCAAAGCATTACCTTGCCACTAATGTTGTCAATTTCAATGCTTTGTACCAAATCGGGCATCAGGTTGCGCCAGCCCATTACTTCTAATGTGGCCAAATCAACCTTACTACTAATTTCGCTTACAATTTTATCTACATGTTGGGCTTTGTCAACCACCAAAGAAATACTTGTTAAACGGTTTTCCACATCAAACAACCACTGGCTTTCCTTAAGAGGCAGGTATAGAGTGCCATTATTCTGGTTGGGAACCGGAAATTTTACAATTCCTTTAATAGGGTATAAACCTGCGGCATTGGAGCCATGGTAGCCTTGCCCAATCATAACAAGGGTATCGCCTACACCAACATTTAAATACTGCGCCAAACCCTGAGCTACTAAAATAGCTTTATCTCCTTTTTTTAGGTATTTGCCCGCTACCAGTTTTTTTCTGAGGTGGGTTAGCTGGTCTTCTTTTTCAGGTTCAATGCCCATTACCAAAGAGCCTTTGGTTTTGGTGCCAAATGAGGTAAGCACAAATGATTCAACCCGGGGCACAGCCACTTCTACCCCTTTTATTAATTCAATTTCTGAAATTAACTGAGCATCCTGGGGCATGCTTTTATCAATTACTTTATCGGCCCAATAGCCCTTTTGGTGTACTTGAATATAGCCCGTATAAAACCGAGCTGCATTTTGAATCATTCGCTCGTACGAGCCTAATTGCATAGAGCGCATAAAACTTGCCAGTAAAACAGCGAATGTGATGGAAGCGATGGTTACAAAACTTCTCCGTTTGTTTCGCCATATATTTCGCCATGCAAGTGTTAGGTACATAATTATCAATTTAGGTATAACCAATAAAATTTTTATCAGTTCTTCGTTTTGGTTTATTAATGGATTTGCTGTTTCTGTTGACAAGGAGTCTGAATCTTTTAATACCTTAGATTCTCTTGCCTCCTTTGGGAGATTGACATTTTATGTGTAAAATCTCTTTTGGTAAAACCTCCAATTGCTTCTTCAACATTGCTTTTACCTTATCCGTTTCATATTTTGTAAAGAGAAGAACGACTCCTTAATGGCTAAATCAAACTCCATTTGCAAATAATCAATTACTGTTTTGTTTCGGGGTTCATCTGCCGGAATCATCTCTAAATGAGTAGGGATTATCCGGTCGCCCATTTTTTTAATATTTGATAACACCATGGTGTTTACCAAAAAGTCATCTTCATCGTAATACTTAACCAATAGTTGGTTAACGTCTTTCTTTTCTATATACACCAATACTTTACCCCAAACT
>JALSJD010000152.1 GCA_026989535.1 Cyclobacteriaceae bacterium | reverse complement strand
TTTTTGAGTCCACTCCGAAAACACTCAAAACCAAAAAAGTTTCTTTTGGCAATATTCCCATCTTTCTCAATTAGCTAATACTCAAGCATTACCGAATCTCGAAAAATGAAAATTTTATCCAAAATAACTCTTTTTGTGAAAATTGTCTGTTTTCGGAGTGGACTCATTTTTAATTTTTTCAATAACCCATTCGGTTTTATAATTATTAATTTCACGAGCGGTGCGTATAATCTTGGCTTTTTCTTTAAATTTAGAAACAATAAACCAAGAATTCACATCAATTTCGGCTTCATCGCAAATTATAGAAAGCTCATTGGCAAAAGCAATTTGCACATCTCGTAAAGCATTCTCTACCAATTTCGTCTGTGCGAGTATTTTTGGAAGTCTTTTTAACTCAGCACATTAGTGCTTATCGCTTTAGTGAATCGCTCAATTTAGGTATCAGATACTTGAACCGCTCATAACGAAGACAGTACTTATTCAGGCTAGAAACTTAATTGAAGGTTCATAATATATTTCCTTGTTTCTTACGATGAATATTGAATTAAGAATAACTATTACTAGCGCTCGATAATGACGACAATCTCATCATTTGTTATATGAGGTTAGTAAGTATAAGGTGGATGACTAAAAGAATTACTGAAATTGATCCGTATAAATAAATTACTCTTTTACGTGTTTGGGAGTCTTCCCACCACAGCATATACCAAGGCTTATAGAGGCCAACTATCATCAGAAAAAAAAATAAATAGCCAGACCAAAGGAGTAAATCAAGTAGCATAAGTAACTGTTATCCCCTTAGATTGATGGATGCTAGGTTAAATCTAGGTGTTATAATTTGCGTTTAACTTCTCTCGTTTCGTACGATTCAACCACATCGCCCACTTTAATATCGTTAAAGTTTTTAATGCTTAAACCACATTCAAAGCCTTTTTTAACTTCTTGCACATCGTCTTTAAAGCGTTTTAGCTGCCCCATTTCGCCTTCATATACCACAATGCCATCACGAATAAGCCTAATTGGATTATTGCGTTTTACATATCCATCAATAACCATACAACCAGCAACCGTTCCTACTTTGGTTATTTTAAACACTTCACGAATTTCTACATTACCAACAATAATCTCTTCCGTATCTGGGTCGAGCATGCCTTCCATGGCGTCTTTAATATCGTTAATGGCATCATAAATAATAGAGTAAAGCCTCACTTCTACGGCTTCAGTTTCTGCAATTCGCTTAGCGGCAGGTGATGGCCTTACTTGGAAACCGATAATAATGGCATCCGAAGCAGCAGCTAATAAAACATCTGATTCAGAAATTTGGCCTACTGCTTTATGAATGATATTTACTTGCACTTCTTCGGTAGTAAGTTTCTGTAACGAATCAGATAATGCTTCTATAGAGCCATCTACATCACCTTTAAGAATGATGTTAAGTTCTTTAAAGCTACCAATGGCCAAACGTCTTCCAATCTCATCAAGTGTAATATGCTTCTTGGTTCTAACGCTTTGCTCACGTAATATTTGCTCACGCTTATTGGCTATTTCTCGTGCTTCACGGTCGCTGTCCATTACATTAAACACATCTCCTGCTTGAGGAGCTCCACCTAAACCAAGCATTTGTACAGGCGTGGCTGGACCTGCAGATGTTACTTTAGCACCTGTGTGGTTGAACATAGCCTTTACCTTGCCAAAATGAGAACCAGCGAGTAAAACATCTCCTATTTTAAGCGTACCTTCTTGTACCATAATGGTTGTTATGTAGCCTCGGCCTTTATCTAAGGCAGCCTCAATTACCGAACCAGTGGCATTTTTATTAGGATTCGCTTTTAGTTCTAATAATTCCGATTCAAGTAGTACTTTTTCGAGTAAATCGTCTATTCCGGCTCCAGTTTTAGCCGAAATTTCTTGCTCTTGGAATTTACCTCCCCAACTTTCAACGAGCACATTCATTTGAGATAGCTCTTCCCGAACTTTATCGGCATTGGCATTGGGCCGATCCATTTTATTTAATGCAATAATAATAGGCACGCCTGCTACCTGTGCATGGTTTATGGCCTCTTTTGTTTGAGGCATAACGCTATCATCGGCAGCAATTACAATAATTACTACATCCGTAATTTTAGTGCCACGGGCACGCATTGCGGTAAACGCTTCGTGACCAGGAGTATCTAAAAAGGCAATTTTATGGCCCGATTCTGTGGTAACATCATAAGCGCCAATATGCTGTGTAATCCCTCCGGCTTCGCCTTCTGTTACGGCTGATTTTCTAATATAATCCAATAATGAGGTTTTACCGTGGTCAACGTGGCCCATAATGGTAACAATAGGTGCCCTGTCTTGCAGTTCCTCTTCTGTATCCTGATGAACTTCCACAGTAACTTCGTCTTCAGCAGAGGCAAATTCAACTTCAAAATGAAACTCATCAGCTATCACCGTAATGGCTTCGGCATCTAACCGTTGGTTGATAGAAACAAACATACCAAGCCCCATACAGGTTGATATTACATCGTTTACCGAAACACCCATTAAGCTAGCCAAATCATTGGCTGAAATAAATTCGGCTACTTGCAAGGTTTGAGAAGATTCGTACTCTTTCATCATCTGCTCTTCTTTGGCATCCTGAGCAGCGTCTCGTTTTTCTTTTCTATACTTGGCGCCTGCACCTTTTTTGCCAGCTCCACCTCCACTTAAGCGAGCAAGAGTGGCCTTAATTTGTTCTTGAATTTCCTTATCAGTAGGCTCTTCTTTAACAATTCTTTTTGGCCTTCCTTTACCCCCTCTGTCGTTTCTTTTAAAGTCGCGGTTTCCACCAGGTCTGTTTCCTTGTCCTCCACTAGCTCCAGCTCCTGGTTTACCGCCAATACGCTTTCTTGGTCTTTTTTTCTTGCTTGTGTCAGAAGAAGCAACGGGTTTGTGCTTTTTCTTTGCCACTTCTTTTGGCAACTCAATTTTGCCTAATACATTTAAGCCTCGCACTTTTTCGGCTGTAGCCTTAATTACTTGTGCTTTTTCTTCTGGCTGAGGAGTAGTTTCTGGTTTAGGTTCTTCTTTGGCAGTCTTGGGTTCTTCTTTTGCCTTAGTTTCAATTTTTTGAGGCTCTTCAACCTTAACAGGTTCCTCTTTTTGAGGTTGCTCCTCCTTCTTTTCTTCAGCTACAGGAGCAGGCTCAGTTTTTTTCTTTTTCGGCTCCAAATCAATTTTATCAACAACTTTTAACCCTTTAAGCTTAGGTTTATCAGTTTTTGGTTCTTCTTTTTTAGGGCCTACTGATGTTTCGGAGGATGCACTAGTGGGTTCGGGTTTTTCAACCTTCTCCTCTTTTTCAATAGTGGTCTTAATTTTAGTGGCAGATAAATTCTTAATTAGAATATTATCTTCTTCCTGCGGTTTTAAAGGGGCAGGAGTCTTTTCCTTAACAGGTTCAATATTTTCTTGATGCTGAACACCAATCACGATAGATTCTGCTTCTTCTTTATCATGTAAAGATTCTGCAAATTCTTTGGCAAGCAAACTGTAGTTTTCGCCAGTAATTTTAGCATTGGGGTTTCGATCAATTTTAATACCCTTGCTTGCCAAAAACTCAATAATGGTATCTCTACCAACATTTAATTTTCTGGCAACCTGACTTAGCCTTTTTGTATTTTGTTCAGACATACTCAAATATCTTGTTTTTTACGCTTTTTTAAAAATGATATTATTCAAACTCTTGACCTAGTATCTTAAAAACTTCTTGAATTGTTTCAGTTTCTAAATCTGCTCGTTTGGTAATTTCTTCGGGAGTAAGGGTTAATACACTCTTTGCCGTGTCTAATCCAACTCTTTTTAACTCATCGATAATCCAGCTATCAATTTCATCTCCAAATTCATCCAAATCAACATCTTCGTCTTCAAATTCTCCAGCTTCTCTAAACACATCTATCTCTAAACCAATAAGCTGACTAGCCAATTTAATATTTTGACCTCCTTTGCCAATGGCCAACGAAACCTGATCTGGTTTAAGAAATACGGATACTCTACCGCCTTCTTCAGGAATTTTAACACTACCGATTTTGGCCGGGCTTAAAGCTCTAGAAATATAAAGCTCCATATTATCTGTAAAGTTAATTACATCAATATTTTCATTTTGCAGCTCACGCACAATGCTATGAATTCTCGACCCTTTCATTCCCACACAAGCTCCTACTGGGTCAATTCTATCGTCATACGACTCCACAGCCACTTTTGCCCTTTCGCCTGGTTGGCGAACCACCTTTTTAATGGTAATTAGGCCATCATATACTTCTGGCACTTCGTTTTCGAAAAGGCGTTCCAAAAACACAGGAGCCGTACGTGATAGCTTTACTTTAGGGTTGCCATTTACCATATCAACTCCTTCAACCACCGCTCGTACAGATTCGCCCTTACGGAACCTATCTTTAGGGATTTGATCATTTTTGCTAATTGATAATTCGTTTCCGTCATTATCAACCAAAAGCACCTCTCTTGAGAGTGTTTGATACACCTCCGCAGAAATTATTTCGCCCGCAAGGTCTTTATATTTTTCGTAGATAATATCTTTTTCAAGGTCTTTAACTCGTTGAATGAGCGTTTGGCGAGCCGTCATTACTGCTCTACGGCCAAAATCGATTAATTTAATTTCTTCTGCTACTTCTTCTCCAATTTCAAAATCCTCTTCAATTTTTCGAGCATCGGTTAAAGAAATTTTATCGTGATCCCAAATATCTTCCGAGTTATCGTCCACAATTTCTCTAAATCGCCAGATTTCAAGGTCACCTTTATCCGCATTAATAATTACGTCAAAGTTATCATCAAATTCGTATTTTTTACGAATCATCGTTTTAAATACATCTTCCAAAATCCTAATCATAGTAGGCCGGTCGATGTTTTTTTGCATTGCAAAGTCTGCAAATGATTCTATTAAGTTTCCGCTGTCCATTTTCCTTACATTATTTAAAAGAAATCAGTACAAATGATTTTTCTATGTCGTTAAATTTTAATTCTATTTCTTCTGTTTCGGTTTTTTTACCCTTTTTTGTTTCCTTTAAAATTCCGATTAATTCTTTGGTTACATGTAAGAGTTTACCTACCACTTCTTCGCCCGTTTTTAAAGTAATTTTTAATCGCTTATTTACACGGCCTTGGTATTGCCTTGTTAATAATAAGGGGTGATCGATGCCAGGTGAAGAGACTTCCAATGTGTAGGCTTTGTCAATCGTTTCATTCTCTTCCAAATTATGGCCAATTTGCCGACTTATGCTTGCGCACACATCTATGTTTACCCCATTATCAGCATCTACTAAAACAAGCACTTTTTGCTTAGCGTCAGAACCTTTGATAATTACTTCTACCAAGTAGTAGGAATCATCGGGTAAAAACCCTTGAGCTAATTCGGTTATATGTTGTTTTAGTTCCATTTTATAAGATAATAAAAGAGGGGACTTTTTGTCCCCTCTTTTGGTTTCCTTATGTTTAACGATGCAAAAATAGTGGTTTTATGTATTAAATCAAATAGTGGAGGTTATTTGTTTGGAGGAACTATTTTCCTTATCAAATATTGATTGGTTTTAAATCATACTACCTAAAAATTACTAATTTAGAGGTTCTCTTAAGTTAATTTAACAGTATGGCAATCCAAAATCCTTTTAGTTTTAAAAAATGGATCGATGAAAATCGACATCTATTAAAACCTCCCGTTGGCAATAGGCAAGTATATGTGGGCAATAATGATTTTATTGTAATGGTTGTGGGTGGCCCCAATAGCCGTAAAGACTTTCATTATAACGAAACCGAAGAGTTTTTTTACCAATTAGAAGGCGATATAGTATTACGAATTGTAGAAGAAGGCAAGATAAGAGACCTCTCAATTAAAGAAGGAGAAATTTTTTTATTGCCCGCCAAAGTGCCTCACTCGCCCCAACGACCTGCGAATACAATTGGCTTGGTAATGGAGCTAAACCGAAACCACGGGGAGAAAGATGGTTTTATGTGGTTTTGCGAAAATTGCAATGAAAAACTCTATGAAGAATACCTTACTCTAACAGATATTGTAAAACAATTACCTCCCATTATGAATCGTTTTTATGAGTCGGGGCATACAACTTGCCAAAAGTGTGGAGATAAAATGCAAAAGCCGTAAATAGATATGTGTCAAACTCATCCGTTAAGTGTAGATATACATACACATATTTTACCCGAAAATTGGCCTGATTTAAAAGAAAAGTATGGTTATGGCGGTTTTATTCGATTGGAGCATCATAAGCCTTGTGCAGCAAGAATGATGATGGACGATCGTTTTTTTAGAGAAGTGCAAGAAAATACATGGAGTCCCGAAGCTCGAATAAAAGAGTGCAATCGAGATCAAGTATCAGTGCAGGTGCTTTCTACCGTGCCGGTAATGTTTAGCTATTGGGCTAAGCCCGAGCACACATTGGACTTATCTATGCTGCTAAACGATCATATTGCAGGTATTGTTAAAAAATACCCTAAGCGGTTTGTAGGTTTGGCAACGGTGCCAATGCAATCGCCTAAATTGGCTATTCAGGAATTAGAACGTTGCGTTACAGAACTTGGATTAGCAGGGGTTCAAATTGGCACCCACATTAATAATTGGAACTTAGATGCCCCCGAAGTATTTGCCGTGTTAGAGGCCGCCCAAGATTTAGGTGCTGCCGTTTTTATTCACCCGTGGGATATGATGGGCAAAGACAATATGCCTAAATATTGGTTGCCGTGGTTGGTGGGTATGCCTGCCGAAACCTCGTTGGCTATTTCTTCTATGATTTTTGGAGGGATACTCGAACGATTACCCAATTTACGTGTTGCGTTTGCGCATGGTGGAGGTTCCTTTCCTGCCACTATTGGCAGAATAGAGCACGGGTTTAATGTGCGCCCCGATTTATGTGCGGTAGATAATGATGTGAATCCTCGTGAATATTTGGGTAAATTTTATTTAGATTCGTTGGTGCACGATACCACGATGCTCAACTATTTAGTGGAGTTAATGGGCGAAGACAAAATAACCTTAGGCTCTGATTATCCCTTTCCTTTAGGAGAGCATAAACCAGGCGAACTAATTAAAACCAGTGGATTTAATGAATCGGTTGAAAAGAAACTATTGGGTACTAATGCGCTTAATTGGCTCGATTTAAAAGCAGAGATGTTTGTGTAATGGAACAGCTAATGACAGAATCTCCGTTGGGTAATATTTTGCTAGAAGCAGATGCCAAAGGAATTACGGCCGTGCAATTTAGTTGGTTAGAAGATGTGCCAACCGAGACCTCCAATACCACCCTCAACCAATGTGCCCAAGAGCTTCACGAGTATTTTGTTGATAAGCGCATGTTTTTTACGGTGCCTCTTTCGTTAAACGGAACTGATTTTCAAATGAAAGTTTGGGAAGAATTACAAAACATCCCTTTTGGAGAACCCTGCACCTATTTAAAAATAGCCCAAAAATTAGGTGATAAAAAAGTGATTCGTGCCGCAGCATCTGCCAATGGCAAAAATCCAATTGCGATTATTGTACCTTGCCATCGGGTAATAGGTACTAATGGCGATTTGGTAGGTTATGCAGGCGGCCTCGATAAAAAGAAATGGTTGTTAGAGCATGAGGGAGCTTTGCATAAAGGCCAGTTAAATTTGTTTGGTTAATGGTAAAAGAATTTCATCCAAAACAACTCTTTTTGTGAAAATTGTCTGTTTTCGGAGCGGACTCAAAATTCGTTAATAAAAATTTGGTATTTTAAAAAAAACGTGGCCACAAAGGCTACAAGACTCTAAGAACCACTAAATCAGTACTAAAAATGCAAACTATTTCGTAGAACTTTGAGCCTTGGTGTCTTAGTGGCTAAAAAGGACACTATATTGGCTGAATAGATACAAAAAAACGCATGTCGCTTCGTAGCCGCTAAAGCTTTTATCGAGAATGCGGTGAAGCTTTTGCGGTTGCACAGAAACTGCCAAAGCCACCTTCAAAGAGGGTGGCTTTTTGCTACCCATCAAACAACTCCCTCGTTTTACCTGGAGGAATAATTTTTAAATGTTTATAAGCTAACTCAGTAGCTTCCCTCCCACGTGAAGTGCGTTTAATAAACCCTTCCATAATAAGAAAAGGCTCATACACTTCTTCAATGGTTTCAGCCTCTTCGCCACAAGCAGTGGCAATGGTAGAAATACCCACAGGTCCTCCTTTAAATTTAGTAATAATGGTGGATAGAATACGAATATCCATATCATCTAACCCGTATTGGTCTATATCGAGGGCGGTAAGTGCCAACTCTGTAATGGGTTTTGTAATTACTCCATCGCCTTTAATTTCGGCAAAATCACGAGTTCTGCGAAGTAGGTTGTTGGCAATACGGGGGGTGCCTCTACTTCTTCGAGCTATTTCTTGGGCAGCATCAGTATCAATAATTGTATTTAAGATAGATGACGATCGCTTAATAATTTTAGTTAGCAATTTAGCATCATAAAACTCAAGGCGGGCATTAATACCAAAGCGAGCACGGAGCGGGGCAGTTAATAAACCCGACCTTGTGGTGGCTCCCACCAAGGTAAAAGGAGATAAGGAAATTTGCACCGACCGGGCACTAGGCCCCGAATCGAGCATAATATCAATCTTGAAATCTTCCATAGCCGAGTACAAATACTCTTCAACAATGGGGTTAAGTCGATGTATTTCATCAATAAAAAGTACATCGTGCTCTTCTAAATTGGTAAGCAATCCGGCTAAGTCACCAGGCTTATCAAGCACAGGGCCAGAAGTGGTTTTTATACCTGTATTTAGCTCGTTGGCAATAATATACGAGAGCGTGGTTTTACCTAAGCCTGGAGGGCCGTGCAAAAGTACGTGGTCTAAAGCTTCGCCTCTTTTTTTTGCAGCCTGCACAAAAATGCTGATATTGTCAACAAGTTTTTCTTGCCCACTAAAATCATTAAATGATAGAGGTCTTAAAGCCTTGTCAAATTTTTTTTCCTCCTCTGTTAAACTGGAGTCTTCTCCGCTTAAATAATCTTCGCGCATAAACCTTATTCAGAATTTTTACTAAAATAGGAATACGCTTACATTTTTTTAGTGAAACTTGGCGAAAACTCTTTGTAAGAGTCCTCTTCGAAAACACCCAAAACCAAAAAAGTAAGCGCATAAAAAGGCAAACTCAAAATGTTTTGAGCTTGCCTTTTTATTAATTTGTTGATTGCTGTAAAACTAATGAGGTAATTTTTTTTCGATTAGCCCATAGCTAAATGTACCTAAAATGGCTCCTGCTATTGCTAAAACAAAAAACCACCCTTGGTGACCCATCAAAATAAACAAGGGACCTGGGCACGCACCGGTAATGGCCCAACCTAACCCAAAAATAGTTCCTCCAATTAAGTTGCGAGCATAACCCGGATCCTGCGTAGAAACAGTAATTAGGGTTCCTGCTGAATCTCTTAATTTTTTACGTTTGATAAACTGGATCGTTATAATACCAAAAACTACAGCAGAGCCAATTACACCAAACATGTGAAATGATTGAAACCTAAACATTTCCTGAATTCGGAACCAAGAAATAATTTCTCCCTTACTGAGGATAATCCCAAAAAGAATACCCATAGATAAAAATCGAATATGTTTCATTTTAATTTTTTTAGAGTTTCATTAATAATGGCAAAAAAAAGTGGGTCATCGCAAGGCCACCTATAAAAAAGCCAATTACTGCCACTAACGACCACTTTTGTAAATTACTTAAACCGCTTATTGCATGGCCCGAGGTGCAGCCATTGGCATAACGAGTGCCAAAACCTACTAAAAAGCCTCCTCCTAAAAGAAATACCATGCTTCTAAGCGACCACCTATTTTCTGAGCCAAATATTTCTTCAGGCACATAAGACGACCCCGGGCTGGCAATTCCTATAGCCTTAAGGTCGGCAATTGTGGCCGGTGAAATAGCCACTGCCTGAGAAGGAGTTAAATAGTGAGCAGCAATAAAACCTCCTATTATAGTACCTCCAATAAAAATCAAATTCCACAATTGGTCACGCCAATCAAATTTAAAAAAGTTAGAAACTTTGCCAGCTCCTAAAAGGTTGCAGGCAGTTTTAAAATTAGTTGAAACGCCAAAACTTTTACCAAAGTATAGCAATGAAAACATGGTAAATGTGATTAAAGGTCCTGACACCCACCAAGGCCATGGCTGTTGTATAAATTCAATTAGTTTATCCATCTTAATTTATTGGGGTTAAAAAATTTAATCGTTAATTGAAAAACTAAGCTTGCAATTATCTATGCAGCTTAGTATCTGAGTTACTTCGTGGAGTTTTAAAAAATAGTACATATTCTTACCTTCTCTGGCACTGCCAAGTACTCCTTTTAATTTCATTGTATTTAAATGGTGTGAGGTTAACGACTGCTCTAATTTAAGGTCGTTACAAATTTCTGAAACCTTTTTTCTTCCCTCCTTCGATAAGTAATCAATAATTGCCAACCGTGTGGGATGTGCAATTGTTTTAAGTACAAATGCAGCTTTTTCCAGCTCTTCTTGTTCTACTAATGTATTACCCATTGCTACATTCGTTAAATATTTTGGTGGTACAGTTTGCACATATCCCTTTATCTAATTGATTGTAAATAGACTGCAAGGCATCTATTTTAGTCTCAAACATATTTTCTTTTCCAAGATGTTTATCAAAACCACCATTTTTTAGGTATTCCGTAACCTGTTGCCGCAATGAGCAAAAGTAAAGTCCTCTGCCTGCCGCCTTCCATTTATGTGCTTGTCGCTCTAGTAGTTCAGCTCCTGCTAAATCAATTACGCCTATGCCGTTGCCAACAATTAGCAAATTGGGTTCGCCTGCATCAAATACATTTGATAAAAAATCTTCTACCTTATCAACGGCTCCAAAAAACAGGGAACCATCTATCCGAATTATTTTTAATTGAGGACAAGTGGGCATTGGTCTCTGTTCAATATTTACAAACACTCGGTGCTCATTATCTTTATCAGGTGCTAGCGTAATAATATCGGGGCTCGCAGTTTTCTTTAGATAAAACACTAATGAGATAATTACTCCCATATAAATAGCAAATTCTAACTCTAAAAACAACGTAGATAATAGAGTTACCGTAAACACGGCTGTTTCTGCTTTGCTTGATTTAAAAATTTGCTTTATGCTCTTAAAATCAATTAAATTATAGGCTACCAATAAAATTATGCCACCCATTGTGGCAATAGGCAAATAGGCTGTTAACGGAGCAATTAATAGTAATATCAACATTAATATTACGGCTGCAAAAATAGCTGACATCGGGGTTTTGGCTCCGGCAGTATAGTTAATGCCCGAACGGGTAAATGACCCCGTACCTGCATAACTCGAAAACATACTGCCCACAATATTAGACAACCCCTGCCCGATAAATTCTTGGTTGCCATCTATCCTTTGGCCTGATTTTGAGGCAACGGATTTACCAATGGCAACGGCTTCAATCAATCCTAATAATGCAACTGCAAATGCATACGGAACTAGTTCTTCAAGCTCTAACCTAGTAAAAGAAGGAACTGAAAAGGGAGGTAACCCAGCACTCAATTTGCCAACCAGAGTTACTCCATGCTCACTACCCTTAATAAAAAAGGCGAGTACACTGCCCGCAATCATTGCAACCAAAAGATTGGGTATTTTAGGGGTAAATTTTTTAATAGCCAACGCCATAATTAGGGTGAGCATTGCCACACTAAAAACATAAAAATTAGTATCGGGCAACCCCATAAAAATTTGATGCCATTTATTAATAAAATCACCTTCTCTTGAAATTTCTATTCCAAAAACTTTGCCCAACTGGCTAGTGGCAATAAGTATGGCTGCCCCTGCCGTAAACCCTACCACCACAGAGTGCGAAACAAAATTTACTAAGGTGCCGAACCGTGCCAAACCCATACCCAGTTGAAAAACACCGGCCAGCAGAGTTAACGTAAGCACAAACTGAATATATTCGGGCGATTCGGGCACCGCAAACTTACTTATGGTGCCAAATATTACTAATGATATAGCGGTAGTTGGCCCAGATATTAAGTGCATAGATGACCCAAATAGTGCTGCTATAATAGGAGTAATCATAGCGGTATAAAGGCCATAAATAGGCGGCATACCAGCAATGGCGGCAAAAGCAATGCCCTGAGGCAACACAATAATGGCTCCTGTAAGCCCGGCAATTGAGTCTGCCTTAAGTGTATCCTTATTCACCATACCTGCCCATTGCAGGAACGGAAAAAATTTATGTAATAAACTCTTTTTCAATATAAATTAATTTCTAGGTTTTCCATCCACGTAATAGGTTGATATATCTGGTTTAAGTGCTCTGGGGTAATGCAATGGCCTTCTTTCTCCGTTGGGCCCTGGTGCAGGTCGTGTCCAACTCAACCATTTTTTATACTCTTCGTGCGATTTATTGGTATCTACCATAATGTCACCATATTTATCATCCGCATGTGCTACTTCAATGCGCACTTTTTGATGCCAGCAATGCATACCGCTAATCGGGTCTGGGTGCACTGGGAACGTAATATTTTGGTGAACCCCACCATCGCTCCAAAAAATTCGTTTCGAATCCTTATCCGAACTTTCGTGCGGTTTAATTCCCGAAATCGTACTCATTTTCCAAACGCCCTTTTTGTTTTCAATATGTACCGTATTGGTTGCCCAACGGTTTGCTTCGGTATCCTGAGGTCGCCTCCATCTACCTAAGTGGTGAGAGCAAGCCACAATTCCTGGCTTCATTCCTTCGGTTACCCACACCTTATCTACAAAATAACCAATATCTGTATTAACTCGAATCAAGTCGCCTGTTTTTATTTTAAACCTTGCAGCATCCGAAGTGTGCATCCACACTGGGTTGCGGTTGGCAATTTCTGCCAGCCACTTGGCATTACCCGAACGTGAGTGAATTAACACGGGCAGTCTAAACGTTGGCACTAAAGGAAAATCGCCTTTTTCTCTGTCCATTTCTTGCTCATGCACGTGGCTTTTAATATAAGTAGGCGTGGTGTATTCTGGCCATTTCCAATCTTCCATCGTTTGCGAGTAAAACTCTTGCTTACGACTTAGTGTTGGGAAACCAACCACATTATCACCATCTACATGAACGCCAATTCGAGTTCCATCTTTGGTAATTACACCTGTTTTCTTATCGGTTTCGGCTCCTTTCATTTGCTCGGCAGACAATGGCTTTTTATGCAATTCATACACCGAAGATTCTATTTCGAAAGCACCATATTTTTGCATATACTCCAAGGCATTCATATTCTCTTCCTTGGCTTTTTCAGGAAGCCCTTTTACGTTCTCAAATATGAACTGGTAATATTCATCAATCGTAATTTTTTCTCCTTTACGGTAAGGCGACATAAAGTGCTCACGGATGCCTAAGCTACCGTCAGGGTCAATTCGCCAAGAAAGCTCAATCCAGAATTCATCCTCTTCCCATACTTCCCCAGGATTTACTTCGTAGGTAAAGTCAAATTTCTTACCTTGTCGTTTGGCATATTCACGTAATACCGGTTGCCTAAAAGCCACCCAAACTCCACTGTGGGTTTCGTAACTGTTCACATCGTGCCGCTCAGGCGCTAGCCCCATGGGCAATACATAATCGGCAAAATAGGCTGTCTCACTCCAAGTGGGCGTTAAGGCAATATGCATACCTACCAACCTCTCATCAGAGAGGGCTTCCATCCACGTAAATCCATCAGGATACGTCCAAATTGGATTAAACACCCGTGTAAAATACACATCCATTTTACCACGGCCTTCTTTTAAAAAGTGAGGCAATAATTGACTCATTTCGAAGAATGCTAATGGGTATTCATTTGGAAAATGTAACTCGTTCCAGAATTTTTGTGCAGGAGGATTATCGAAAAATGTTGGTTTCCACTTATTCCAAGCACTTGGTGATGTTCCCCCCTCGGTGCCTACACTACCTGTTAGTACGTTTAAGAAATGTAATGAGCGAGCTACTGCCCAGCCACCTAAATTACCCGAACCAGCACTACGCCAGTTATGCGAAGCAAAGCGAGAACCTGCTTTTCCAATTTCTCTGGCTACTTCAATAACCGTTGCCGCTTTTACACCACTTTCTTGTTCGGCATATTCAGGGGTGTATTCAGCATACTCTTCTTTTAATTTCTCTAAGTAATTTTCAAAAGTAACTTCCGTTCCTTTATGCTTTTTCTCTAAGTAATCTTCCCAGTTTACCCAGCTCTTCACAAACTTTCTATCGAGTAAATCCTCTTCTATGATAATCTTGGCCATAGCCAAAAGCATAGCGGCTTCTGAACCAGGGTTTGTTGGCAACCAGTAATTACTCATACTAGCTGTGTTTGAAAGACGAGGATCCATGGTAGCCAGTTTAGCTCCATCCATCATACCTTCCATAATACGCTGTGCGTGTGGGTTAAAATAATGCCCCGACTCTAAGTGCGCGCTAATCAATAAAATAAATTTCGCATTGGCAAAATCAGGCGAAGGTCTATCATAGCCATGCCAAATATTATAACCAAATCGAGCACCCGAAGAACATACATTCGTATGGCTATTATGGCCATCTACATTCCATGCTTTAAGCACCCTGTCCATATAACCTTCGTGGCCGGGGCGACCTACGTGATAGGCAATTTCATTATTACGCCCTTCTTGCAATGCCTTACGGATTCTTCCTGCAATATCATCTAGTGCCTCATCCCAAGTAACACGTTCCCAGCCTCCATCTCCACGCTTACCCTTGCGCTTCATTGGGTACATAATACGATCCGGGTCTTCTACCTGATTAATGGTAGCAGGCCCTTTGGCACAATTTCTGCCTCTACTTGCAGGGTGGTAAGGGTTTCCTTCAAACTTTCTGATTTTGCCATTGGCATTATCAATATAGGTTAATAGCCCACAGGCCGACTCGCAGTTAAAGCAAGTGGTAGGCACAATGGTGTAATTCTTTGTTTCTTTGCGTCCCCAGCCTTTGGCTTCGTACTCGGTCCAATCGTTCCACTGCTCAGGTGGCGGGTAATTGGTCAATGCGCCAGGCTCTGTTAACCTAGGCAATTTTGGGTCTTCCACATTATGTAAGTTAGGAATGATATGCAGTGCTTCTGCAATCTTTTCTACTATGGATGCTTTATGTTTATAACTCATTTTTTAGACG
>JALSJD010000151.1 GCA_026989535.1 Cyclobacteriaceae bacterium | reverse complement strand
GTAACACCAAGTGTAACCGATGGTTGTAGCCCGCTTACGATTAATTTTAGTAATAATTCGCAAGGTGTTTTATCGAGTAAATGGTTCTGGAGAGCGCAAGGCACTGCAGTAGAAAATGACATTCAAACCTCATTTCCGGTATCTTATACCTTAAGTAATACTACTACCTCAAACATTATTTACGAAGTGGTGTACCAGGGTACCCGTAATACATGTAGCGATGAAGTTATTACAGAAATTACCGTTTACCCTGAAGTAGTGGCTGACTTTACCGTAGCACCGGGTACAACGGTATCAATTAATGATCCTGAAATAACGGTAACCAACACAACTTTAAACGGCTCTTCTTGGATAACCCTTTGGGAGTGGGGAGATGGGCAATCTACTACTAATATCGACCCCGGTTCGCACACCTATGCAGCCTTTGGAATATACGAGCTTAAACTAACAGTACGCGACCCAAGTGGAGTTTGTGAGTCTGTTAAAATTGTACCCATTACGGTAGAACCAACCGTGCCGATAGTTGATTTTGAGGTTGATATTACCGAAGGGTGTATGCCTCTAACAGTTCAGTTTACTAATTTAAGCACCTCGGTTGACCCTAATACCTATGTTTGGACATTTGTGGATGAAACTGGTACTACCATAGGTGTCTCTACTGCTGAAAATCCTGAATTTACTTTCTTTGCACCCGGAATTATTAATGTTACCTTGGAAGGCAGTAACCCTTTAGGAATAAAAGACACAGAAACAAAACTTGGGTATATTGAAATTTATGATATACCAACTGCATCGCTTAGCGTAAGGCCAGAGGTCGTGTTTTTACCAGATCAGCTTATGTTTACTTCTAATTTAAGTAGGTTGGCCGATGAGTTTCAGTGGGATTTTGATGGAGATGGCATATTTGATTCCGATGAATTTGAGCCTTCATTCCAATATACCGACCCAGGGGTGTATGATGTAACCTTAATTGCCATTAACTCTGCAACAGGTTGTAGAGATACTACTATATTAGAGCAAGCCGTAACGGTGGTAGAGTCAGGTTCTTCAGAAATCCCTAATGGGTTCTTCCCGGGTTCTGGTATTGGCGGAGATGGCACTATTGGAGGCGGTGGGGCAGGCGGCTCTAATACGGTGTTCTTACCACGAATTAAAGGGGTAAGAGACGATGGTTTTATGATGCAGGTATTTGATCGTTGGGGCCATTTATTATTCGAGAGCAATGACAAAACTGTAGGATGGAATGGGCGAAACTTTAATACTGGTAAATTAATGGCAATGGGTGTGTATGTGTATAAACTAGAGTTGGTGTATCTTTCGGGTGAACAAACCACCATAGTAGGCGATATTAATTTGATTAGATAGAATGTATATATTTGTAAAGATGAGAAAAATAATTAGTGCATTTGGATTAATAGTATTAGCCGCTTTGGGTGTAAAAGCACAAATAGATCCTTCATTTTCTCAATTTAATGCGGCACCCATGAGTGTTAACCCAGGCTTTACCGGCTCAACAGCAATGCACAGGGTTATTTTTAATGGCAGAATCCAATGGCCTAATCTGCCACAAGCTTTTCAAACCATGGCTTTTTCGTACGATTTTTGGAGACCTGAACTTAAAAGTGGCTTTGGTGTGCAAATTATAGCCGATAAAGCAGGCTCTGCGGAGCTTAAAAATACAACGGCTCGGTTTAATTATTCTTATAAAATAATGGTGGGTAATTGGGTGCTTTCACCAGGGTTGTACTTTGGGTACTCCTGGAACTCGTTTGATGCTAATAAATTATTATTTGGAGACCAACTGGATTATGGAGCAGGAAATATACCTCCTTCCTTAGACCCCAATGTGGCTAGGTTAAATCGGGTTCAAATTTTTGACACAGGAGCAGGTCTATTAATGTATAATTCTAAAAGCTGGATTGGGGCTTCCGTTTATCATTTAAACCAACCCAATGCCTCTATAATTGATGGCGATAGCCCTTGGCCAATGAAGATTGTTGTAACAGGTGGGGTGCGTATTCCAATCTATGGTGATAATCACCGTACGCAACAAATTTCTTCGGTAGCACCTTCGTTTATGTATCGTTTTCAAGGTGGCACACACCAATTAGATATTGGGCTTAGCTACACAGTTGCACCAGTGGTGGTAGGTTTATATTACAGAGGGGTTCCTTTTATTAAAGATTTTAATGACCAGCCAACCAGCGATGCTGCCATATTTACGATGGGCTTACTATTTAGCTACTTCGAGTTTGGCTATAGCTACGATTTTACCATTTCAGAGCTTTCTGCAAGAACAGGTGGCGCACACGAAGTGTCGCTTATTTATGAATTTCAATTGGTTACACACCCAAAGAGAATAAGTAGAAAAAATAAAATATTGCCCTGCCCTACTTTTAACAGAAAATCGAGCATTGGGGCTAATATTTTCCGTAAAAATTAGTGTCGTGTTAACCCTCTAGTGTCGGGTTAAGTCGAACTTGTTTTTAGTGCTCGTGGCGTCATCCCTGCGCAGGCAGGAATCTGCCCTACAGAATATTGCAAAAAAGACCGCAATGACTAAGTTTTAATGTTTTCATTCTCATTGCAGCTTTCTGATATTTACGGATTCCTGCTTGCCTTCGCAAAGCTATGGCGAAGCAAGGCCTGCGCAGGAATGACGGTGTGGGGTTTATGCGTAACACCAGTAATTTAGGACACCTCTATTAATTAATTTTTTCCTCTGTTAGAAATAAAGCGCCACCCCGTTGTTGGTCTTTTGACCAACAATAATCAACTATCAATTTTGTTGGATCAAACTCCAACAAAGGGTAGTTTTTTTTACAGTTCCTAAGCTATATTTAAATCGTCCTGCTTACCTACCTTTATTCATATCTAATGATGTTACGCAAAACACCCTCTACCGAACCATGAATACTCGTGGCACGTCATTCCTGCGCAGGCAGGAATCTGCCCTACAGAATATTGCAAAAAAGACCGCAATGACTAAGTTTTAATGTTTTCATTCTCATTGCAGCTTTCTGATATTTACGGATTCCTGCCTGCGCAGGAATGACGGTGTGGGGTAGCAAGCACAACCTAACAATAATCAACTTTTGTTGGAGCAAACTCCAACAAAGGGTGGTTTTTTTACAGTTCCTAATCCAACTTGAAAAGTTATAAAACCAGGTCAATCTTCACCAAAAACAAACCTGCTGATAACCAGCATCTTACAAAAAAGTTTAAGATATTGGTACCTCATTCACCCTCGTAGTGCGAATATAGCCTGCGTAGAAAAATCGCACTACGAGTTTCTCTAGATGATTATTGCCTAGATTGATCGATTCAGTAGAGATGAAAAATTAAAACGCAACATTCTAAAAATGAGCAACTTATGATATTCTATTTTCAGGTTGGGTTAATATGGTATAACTTGGTACTTACCCGTTGGTTAACGAGTGAGATTGCCGGGACACCCAGCAATGACGTAAAAGAATTGAGGTATGCCTATTAATAGAGGCTAACATATGGTAGCTAACTGCTCCTCTAATGCCTTCACTTTGGCCTCCGCATCGGCTAGTTTTTTACGCTCATTAGCTATTACTTGCTCAGGTGCATTATTTACAAAGCGCTCGTTGCCTAGCTTTTTGTTTACAGAAATGATAAATCCTTTGGAATAGTCTAGTTCTTTTTGGAGAGATTCTCTTTCTTTCTCCACATCAACCCCACCTTTTACAGGCACAAAGTACTCATCGCCTTTAATTACAAAACTAAAGGCCGTTTCAGGGTTGGTGTTAATGGCAGATAGCTCGCTAAGATTAGCCAATTTACTAACCATCCTTTCAAAACCGGCAAAGGCTAAGCCGTTATCAGCTTTGTACAAGAGTTTAAATGTTTCTTTAGGTGAAATTCCTTTTGAGTTGCGCAGGTTTCTTATTTGAGAAGTAACTTCAAACGCAAAATCAGCTTTTTCTAATAAGGCCTGGTTTGTTGGTCCACTAGTTGGCCAATCAGCTACCATAATAGATTCGTCTTCTTTTCTATCTACTAATAAATGCCATATTTCTTCGGAAATAAACGGCATAAAAGGATGGAGGATTTTTAATACATTTTCTAAAAAAGCAGTAGTAGCAATATAGGTATCCCAATCTATGGGCTTTCCATATTCAGGTTTAATCATTTCTAAATACCAACTGCAAAAATCGCCCCACACCAATTTATAGGTGGTCATTAATGCATCCGAAATTCGGAATTTAGTAAAGTGATCTTCAATTTCTGTTAAGGCCGCATTATATTTCGATTCGAACCAATCAATGGCTATTTTATTTTGTGCACCATCCAAACTAGCATCAACTTCCCATCCATTAAGCAAACGGTAGGCATTCCAAATTTTATTGGAAAAGTTGCGTCCTTGCTCACAAAGCTTTTCATCAAAAGGTAAATCGTTGCCAGCAGGAGAGCTAAACAACATGCCTGTGCGCACTCCATCAGCCCCATATTGTTCCATTAACTTAATAGGGTCGGGTGAGTTGCCCAACGATTTAGACATTTTACGCCCTTGCTTATCACGCACAATACCAGTTAGATATACATTATTAAACGGTTTCTCTCCTCGGTACTCATAGCCGAACATTATCATACGTGCTACCCAAAAGAACAGAATTTCGGGGGCTGTTACTAAATCATTGGTGGGGTAATAATACTTAATATCTTCGTTATCGGGGTTATTGATTCCATCAAAAACCGATATGGGCCAAAGGCCAGAGGAGAACCAAGTATCAAGCACATCTTCGTCACGAGTTAAGTCTGACAACGTAATAGTTGCATTTATCTTTTGGGCTTCTACCAATGCTTCAACTTCGGTTTCGCCCACTACAATTTCGCCTGTTGGTAAGTACCAAGCCGGTATTTGATGCCCCCACCACAACTGACGAGATATGCACCAGTCGCGCACATTCTCCATCCAATGGCGGTACATATTTTTAAACTTTGGCGGCACTAACTGCACTTCATCTTCCATTACTGCTTTATAAGCAGGCTTGGTTAGCTCTTCCATTTTAACAAACCACTGGGTAGAAAGCTTAGGCTCTACCACGGCATCGGTACGTTCTGAAAAACCCACATTATTTACGTATTCCTCCACTTTTACCAAATGACCTTCTGCTTTTAATTGCTTGGCCATTTTGCTGCGAACCACAAATCGATCTTCGCCAATAAAAAGTTCTCCCTTTTCGCTTACCGTTCCATCATCATTAAAAATGTCAATCGATTTAAGGTTGTGCTTCATCCCCAATTCATAATCATTAATATCGTGGGCAGGTGTAACTTTTAAACAGCCTGTGCCAAAATCCATAGCCACGTATTCATCCTGAATAATAGGTACTTCACGGTTTACCAAAGGCACAACTACCTGCTTGCCTTTTAAATGTTGGTATCGCTCATCATTTGGGTTTACGCAAACGGCTGTATCGCCCAAAATGGTTTCTGGCCGTGTAGTAGCGATGGTTACATACCCATCCTCTCCTTTAATTTTATACTGAACGTGGTATAATTTAGAATTTACTTCTTTATGAATTACCTCATCATCGGCCAAGGCCGTTTGGCTCTGAGGATCCCAGTTTACCATTCGTATGCCCCGGTAGATGTAGCCTTTTTTATATAAATCAACAAATACCTTAATCACCGATTTAGACAGGTCTTCGTCCATGGTAAACTTGGTTCTGTCCCAATCGCACGAAGCCCCCAATTTTTTAAGCTGCTCCAAAATAATACCCCCATATTTTTCTTTCCACTCCATGGCGTGGTCTAAAAACTCTTCTCGGGTAATATCTTTTTTATCAATGCCTTGGGCTTTTAGCATAGCCACCACTTTGGCTTCGGTGGCAATGGAGGCGTGGTCGGTACCGGGTACCCAGAGTGCTTCTTTGCCTTGCATTCTGGCCTTGCGAATAAGCACATCTTGCAAGGTATTATTAAGCATATGCCCCATATGCAGCACACCCGTAACATTGGGTGGGGGTATCACAATGGTATAAGCCTCTTTATCAGGATTGGGGCTACTCTTAAAATAGCCTTTGTCCATCCAGTCTTTATACCATTTATCTTCTACTTCTCTGGGGTTGTATTTGGTTGACAGTGTCATTTTATAATGCTTAATCTTAACGCAAGTGCAAAAATAGCAAAGTGTTGTTTAGTCAACACTTTAAAAAGTTAAAATTTTAAAGATGAAATTGGTCGCTTATAAATGCCATTCAACTCAATAATTAGGTTATTTAAAGAATATACATTGACTTTTAGCGTTGAATGTAACAACTTGTGTTCAACTGCAAAAAATATAAACAAGAGCCATCTACATGAAAAAACTTCTTATTGGAATTCTATTATCACCCTGGCTTTGCTATGCTCAAAATTTAACACTTAAAGGAACCATTACCGATGCCAAATCAGGCACATTGCTACCTTATGCCTATGTGCAAATTAAAGGCAAAGCACTAGGCACCGTAACCAACAGCGATGGTTATTTTAGGCTAACAGTACCCAAAACCTTACAAAATGAATTGCTTGTATTTTCCTACGTTGGGTATGTAACGCAAGAAATAAGCGCTAATAAATTAGCCTCACCTGTGGCAATAAAGCTGAAACCAGACACTAAAATTTTAGATGTAGTGGTGATTGAGCCCGAAAAAATGATTAGCCCCAAAGCTTTGCTTCGAAAAGTGATTAAAAATATACCCAATAATTATGAGCAAGACACTGTATTGGCCAACGGGTATTACCGCGAATTATTAAAAGAAAATGGGGTGTATATTAAGTATTCCGATGCTGTGGTACAATTAAACTTGCTTCCTTACGATGGACAACATCATAAATGGAAAGAATTTGATAATGGAGGATATAATATATTAACTACGGGTTATTCGTCTTATTATGCAGGCAACAGGCTTCATCGGCTTCATTTTTTTAGAAGTACCTTAAAAAAAGAAGAAGCAAAAGTTGTTGATTCCAGATCGAGCGATAACCTTACCCGGGAGCGAATGAATGCAAATATTGAAGGCGGACCGCTAAACCTTATAGGAAGAGACCGGATTAAATATTTAGAAGAATTTATGTGGTTTAAAAAAAAGGATAAATTTATTTACACAGTAACTGAAAAGGAAAACGACAAAAATGAGTGGGAGTATGTACTGCATTTTAAATCGAAATTTAAAAAAGAAGAAATTGAGAAAGTAGCTGATAAAAAGACTCCATTAAAATTATGGAAGAATATGAAGTATTTTCTTGAAGGTGATATTTTCATAAATCAGGATGATTATGCTGTAAGAAAAATTACGGTAAGCGTTCCTCTTTATTTAAAAAAGTACATCTGCACATACAAGGTGATGGCACTTAAACACTTTGATTATAAAATTAACTTGGAGTACAAAAAATTTAATAACAAGTACAGCTTAGCTTATGTACGAATGGAGGATGAGTTTATCTTTAAAGATACCATTGAAAACGAAACTACTCCGTATTCAGCAGTAGCAGAGTTATTTATCGAAAACAATCTCCCTAAACGAGTAAAACCTTTTCCTAAAGATAGCCTTTTTATTAACTCAGATTTTAATCAATTATACGACCTTCCACTTGCCTACAATAATGAATTTTGGGTAAGTTATATGAAAGAACATCCTCAATTTAAAATCTCAAAAGAAGTAAGGGCAGAAATGGAATTAAAAAAACCATTAGAAAAACAATTTGAAGATAAGCATAGAAAAGATACTACTCTAAGGCCTCCTGTTGCAAAAACTATTCCGCATAATTACTCCATCCACGGTAAAACCTATACCGATAATTATGCCTGGCTTAAAGATACTAGTGCCCCTCTCTATAATAATGAAGTAATGGAGTACATAGATGCCGAAAATAAGTATGCAAAAAATTACTTTATCCCTTTACGAAAACAAGAGCGGATTTTATATAGAGAAATGCTAAGCCATATAGAGAAAGAATACACCTCTTTACCCACACAAATTAGAGGATATAAATATTATACCGAATATGGATTTGAAGAAGAATACCCTGTTTATTTTAGAACAAATTTAGACAGCACCAACCGAGAAATTCTACTTGACACCAGAGCACTGGCAAAAAAATACGATTATTATTCTGCTGGTTTCCCTACTCCCAGTCCTAACGATAATTTAATCGCATTTTTCGAAAATACCACAGGTAGCAGTAAGGTTACTTTAAAATTTAAAAACTTAACATCGGGCAAAATACTGCAAGACTCGATTATGAACGGGTCAGATTTTGTATGGATTGATAATAAATCTGTTCTTTATACGGTGCAGGAAAAGAAAACAAACCGGTCGTATATGGTTAAAATTCATATTTTAAATACACCTCAAAAAGAAGATAAAGTGTTGTATGTAGAGAATGACCCTAAATTTGACATCTATGTTTCTAAAAATAAAACCCGGGATATTGTCTTCCTTTCAACTTCAAGCTCTACTACTTCAGAAACTTATTATTTTAGAATTGATGAAGAAACTCCAAACTTAAAAATTATTTATCCTCGCACGCAGGGAATTATGTATTCCACTTATCAGGTAGATGATCGATTTTATTTTACAACCAACGAAAATGCCAAAAACTACAAGGTGGTTTCGGTAGATACCAGCAATATTAACAAATCGAATTGGAAAGTAATATTACCCGAAGACAAAGATCATATGCTTGTAGGGTTTGATATATTAAAAAAATACTATGTGGTTACCGATAAAGATAATGCCCAAAATAGGATTCGGATGATTGAAAGGGCAACAGGTAAAAAGCATACGGTAAAGTTTAAAAAAGAAATACACCATGTAAATGCTTCTATTTCTCGAGCATATGATATTGATTCCATTCGCATAAACTATAGCACGGCTAAAACACCGCTTACAACCTATTCTTATAATATACCCAAAGAGGAAAAAACAGTGCTTAAAAAGCAAAAATTACCCTATCCTGTTAGCTCCTGGGGGCTAAAAGTGGCCCGTGTAATGGTAAAAGCTCGCGATGGCGAAGAGATTCCAATGACAATTATCTATAAAAAATATTTTAGAAAAAAATTGGATCTCCCTAAACGAAAAGTATATATAACCAGTTATGGTTCTTACGGCTCTTCTATGTCTGTTGGTTTTAATCTCAACTTTTACCCATTGCTCGAAAGAGGCTTTACAGTAGCCATTCCACATATACGAGGAGGATCCGATAAGGGGTATTACTGGTACGAAGACGGCAAATTGTTAAATAAGAAAAACACATTTTATGATTTTATCGATTGCACCCACTATTTAATTGAGGAAGAATATGCCCTTAAAGGGAATATTGTAGCTGAAGGGGCAAGTGCGGGTGGCTTGCTGATGGGGGCTGTGGCCAATATGGCACCCGATTTATACAAGCTTATTGTGTTAGATGTGCCTTTTGTAGATGTAATAAACACGATGCTTGATGATAAGCTACCTCTTACCACTGGGGAATACGAGGAATGGGGAAACCCCAACATTAAAAAACAGTTTAAATATATAAAATCCTACTCGCCTTACGATAATGTTACTGCGCAAGAGTACCCCACTTTGCTATTTACTACTGGCCTAAGCGACCAGCAAGTAGGGTATTGGGAGCCTGCTAAAATGGTAGCCAAGCTAAGAGCTACAAAAACTAATGATAACGAGATTCTACTTCTCACCCGATTGCATTCTGGGCACGGAGGGCAAGCTGGCAGGTTCGATTACATCCGTAACCTAGCCAAGCAATATGCCCTAATTGTGGCTTTGTTTGTGAATGATGAGAAAGAGAATTTGGCAGCTAAGAATTAGATATAACTGACGCTATTCATGTAATTTCCGTCACCATCATGACGGAAATTACATTTTTAAAGCAACGTACCAGTCAAGTAATAAAATCCATATAATTATCAGGAGTAATTACCTGAAAGCTAGCTTTAGGGTAAGCCTTCACCCAAGCACTAGGAGCTAAAGGTGTTTTATTGGTTCTCCATTTAATTTCATAAGCAAACAATTGTCCATCCTTTTCTTCTACCCAATCAATTTCTTGTTTACGGTGCGTACGCCAGAAATAGTGGCTTGCATGCGAACGAGTATATGATAAGTATTTTAATCGCTCTGAGATTAAATAATTCTCCCATAATGCCCCCACATCATCACGTAAATCAAGCATATTAAAGTTAGATATAAGTGCATTACGAATACCGTTGTCAAAAAAATACCATTTGTTCATTTTGGTAATTTCGTTATCTAAATTGCGGCTAAAGCCAGTAACTTTATGAATCACGAATACCTTAGAAAGCAGCTCAAGGTATTTATCAACGGTGTTTTTACTTATGCCAAGTTCGTTACCCAGCCCTTCAATGGAAATTTCACTACCTACTCTAAAAGCAATTTTACGTAATAATGATAAAATCACCTCTCTATTTTTAATACCCTCAAAGGCTAAAATATCTTTTAGTAAATAGGAATTAATTATTTCTTTTAAATAGTCTATCTTTTTATTAAGTGTATGTATGTGCTCGAGTTCTGGGTAAGTACCCAAAACAAGTCTTTCTTTTAATTTTGATTTAGTTTGCGGGTAGTTTTCAATAGTAGAAAATTCCATTTGAGCAAAAGGATAAAGGTGAAAAGTAGCTTTTCTACCAACAAGCGGTTCGCCTAATTTATTGGTTAAATCAAATGCAGAAGAACCCGTTGCAATTACCATAATGCCCTCAATGGTATCGAGCATTAGCTTAATTTTAGCTCCAATATAAGGCACTTCTTGCGCCTCGTCTATAATTAGTAGTTTTTCATTGCCAAGGAGGCGTTTGTAATTAGTTGTGGTTTTTTCATGTAAAAGATCAAGGGTTTCATCGTTGCCCCCATGAAGCAAAATAGGGTTACCCTTAACCATAGTGGCTATTTGTTTGATAAGTTCCGTTTTTCCAACCCTTCGAGCCCCAATTAGTAAAATAGCTTTATTAGGAACCAAATGGTCTAATAATATTGGCTCAATTGCTCTTTTAAGGTATTTATTAATGGGTTTCATAAAAATACTTATTAATAATTGACGCAATATACATAATTTCCGTCAATTTAATGACGCTATTTATGTAATTTCCGTCATGATCATGACGGAAATTACATTTTTAATATACCCTAATTGTGGATTTGTTTGTGAATGATGCAGGTTAGGTTAATTTCCGTCAATCAATGGGCATTTATTTTGATAACGAGCACTGATTATACAGGGTAGAAACTTTAAAACCTATTCCAGCCCAATCATAATAAAGGCTCCCCAATAAATGGGGTCTTCGTATTCGTTACGTAATTCTTTTTTAGCTTCTACAAACGATTGACGTTTATTGCCTGTGGTTAACCATTTTTGATAAAAATTAACCATTAGCTTTTGGGTAGCTGTATCATCTACTTTAAACATACTCATAATTAATGTTTTAGCCCCTGCCACCATAAAGGCTCGTTGTAAACCATACACGCCTTCACCCATTTTGGTTTCTCCAAGGCCTGTTTCGCAGGCACTAAGCACAACTAAATCGGTATTATCAAGATTCATATTCATAGCTTCATAAGCCGTTAAAATACCATCTTCTTCATTATAATTATATTCCGTTTTATTAAGTAAATCGCCTGCTCCGGTTAATAGTAGTCCTGTTCTCAAAAGTGGATTTTCTAAAGCGGTAGCCTCTTTTTGACCAGAAGCTGCATTTTGGGCAACTTGCTGAGCGGGAGTAAAAAAACCATGGGTTGCCACATGAAATATTTTCGGACTCTTTACATCTTTAATAGCACGCTCTGTGGCTTCGTATTCTAAGTTTTCAGAGGTAGTCCATCCATTTTTATCTAATAATTGAATAAGTGCATTCACCTCCTTTTCGGTACCGGGTAATTGCCCAATGCCTCCTTTTTTAGGCTTTGAGGCATCTACATAATAAATGGGGTTACCGAACATCGAAGCACTGTTTGATGCCTTATTCTTCGATTTGTTTAGTTCATTTAAGAAGATGTCTTTCGTGTTGCTTACCAAAACGATATTCGAATTATCTAATACATACTTGCCTTCTGAGGTTGGTATGGCTTCTAAATTAATTTGGTTATAAACACCATCAGCAGATAAATAAATCGAAGAAGTGTTTCCAACTACATCTATGATAGGTTTCCAGTACTGCTTATTCGAATACCTATCTTTAATGCGGTAAATAATGCTGTTTCTATATACTTTAAAATACTTACCCTCTAAGTCTTTTCCGTTATTGATAACAAACATACCTGGCATTTTTTGTGTTTTGGCATTTTTAACATAAACGCCCATGTAAATAATAGAATCTGTGAAAATATGGTCAAAATACCTAAACCTTACCATTTCAATGGCTACTTCGTCTCGGTTTAATACATCTTGAACATTTTGCCAAGCAATTTTATTTTTATCATTGCTATTGCTAAATAATTCGGATCCTTCACTCAGCTGCTTCTCCAATTGTTCCACTTCATCGATTAAAAGTGCAGGGTCAATCTCATTTTCATACAACTGATCTGTACTCATAGATAAAACAGTAGTTAAAAATTCTTTTTTGGCTAACCAGTCCATATAATTTTTCTTAAGCTCCTCATCATTGCCATTTAATATGGATCTTCTAATTTTTATAGATGAATTTAATAAGATGGCTTTAGTCGAAAGTGCATTATTATACACCTGTTCAATTAGCTCCGGATCTTCATCTTTAAACTCAATGGCAATGGTATTAAAAAATTCGAAATCGGTTTTTATTTTATTCCAATACTCTGATTTTTCACGCTCACTTAATGCAGGGAAATAAATTTTGATAAATGCATTATAATTATAGATAACCTCTTGGCTAGTTTTCTTAGCCTTTCGCTTATCTCCTTGCATATAATATACTTTCGATAGTTTCGAAAGTACTTGTACATAGTCAGGATGTTTATCGCTAAAAAAACCTTCGTACAGTTTTTTTGCCTGATTGTATTTTTCCTCTGCTTTTTCGTAGTTTTTTTGTTGATAATAAAGATCTCCTGTTAAGGAATAAATGCTTGCGAGGTTTAGGTTTTTCTTGTTTTTTATTCTTAGCTTCCAAATACTTTCGGCTAGCGATAATGAATTGAATGCATCGTCAAACCTATTTTGCTCGATGTAAATAATAGATAAACCTTTAACTACATCAGCGTACATTGGTGTCCTGTTTCCTATTTTAGCTGCAATTATTTTTTTCGACTCATCAAAAATGGGTTCAATGGTTTTGGGTGGCTCATTTTTATAAAACTTAATAAGCGCCAGCTGCGATAACGATTTGGCTACTTCTATATGTTCAGTGCCATAAACTGATTTTTGAATACTAAGGGTAGAGTTGATATTTTCAAGAGCTTTGGTATAATCGCCTAATGAAGTATAAATAGCGGCAAGTTGTTTTTTGCAAAAAGCAGTTCTCGAAGAGTTTTCGCCAAACTGTGCTATTGCAATGTTTAATGCCCTTCTAGTGCTTTTTTCAGCATCGGTATATTCTCCATTTACCAATTGCAAGTTACCATAGCTTAATAGAGGTATGATAAGCCGATTACTTTCAAGGCCAAATAACGATTCATAATCACTAATTACAGTTTCTAATGCTTCTCTTGTTTTAGAAATTCGTCCATATTTTACATAAATGTCGGCTAAGTTTACAGTAGAGATTAAATTGTCATAGCCCACTAAATTAGTAGCTTTTGAAAGTAATTTTTGAGAACGGATAATGTCATCTTTAGCACTTTCATAATCGCCTTTCATTGCACTTAATTTTGCATTGGTTTCAAGTGCAAGTACGTATTCTACCAGCTGCTCTTTATCCTTTTTAAGTGTTACTAAAATGTCTTGCGCAATACCAATATTTTTTTTTGCTTCTTTATACTCCCCTATTTTTATTTGTAGGTCTGCAATTTTTACAAGCTCGCTTCCATAGGCAATATCGGTGGTATTATACTTTACTCTGGTAGCTAAAAGGGCATCTTCCAACGATGCTTTTGCTTTCTCAAAATCATCGGATAATTCGTAATACTTACTTAAATGATTCTGGATTCTAACATAACTAATATGCCCTGAGTTAATTTGAGGAGCTACAATTTTTTCAAAAGAAGCAGTATAAATTTCTCCTGCTTCATTTATTTTATCAGTATAATCTATGTAAAAATTGGCTACTTCTGTTTTTGTTAAATGATATTCTGGGGCATTAGAGCCATAAAGACCGTCTTTTTGCTCCAAAATTTTATCTAGGTACGAATCTGCGTTTTTATAAGAGTTGTTTAAGATGGCGGCTCGATAGGCATATTCATACAACTCAATTCGTTGTTTATGAATAGCCGGTATTTTTTTTAAATCTGTTAATAGTGCTAAACAAGAGCTTTCAATTCCTTTAGGGTTCTTCTTGTCAAGTTTTCTGCTATAATCTACAGTTTGCAAACGGATATAAACCAAGCTTTTTTTATTAAAATACTTTTTAATAACCCGTTCATATTCTGATTTTAAATTATTAAATTTAGAATTGTCATTACTAGCTAAATAATTTTTTAGTAAGCTTTCGTACACTTGCAATGCCAAATAATGCGCTTCGCTATGGTCTTTTTTAAGTTTACTTAAAGCAGTTTCGAAATACTCTCTGGTAACTTTTTGGTTCGCCCCATTTTCTGATAACAGATTGCCATGTTGCAATTGGTTCTCAATATACCTTATGCTGGCTTTTCCAAGATTGTCATCAATCCAATCACCTGCTAATTCAAATTCTGTATCTGCCTTTTTAAAATTACCCATTAAGCGATAGGTATTGGCTCTTAAATTGAGCAACTGCGCATATTCATCTAACCTTTGATTAACTTCTTTCTGTGGTAGCCTCTTTGTTTTAAGCTTTCCGGTTTTGGGGTCAACATAAGATTCTTTGGTAATAGCTCTGCCTAAAAAGTAGTCTTTGTTTTCATCAATATACGCAATGGATTTTGTATAAAAGCCCATACCTGAATATGCCGCACTTAAGTTTAACTTAGTGAGTGCCTCTAATCGTTCCGAGGCTTGGAGACCCTCCATTTTAGCTTGTGCTTCTGTAGCTAAGTTAAAGGCTTTTAAAATTTCTCCATTTAAAATAAGCAAGGAAGTAACCCGGTTCATATAACTTATATGGTCTTCAGAGTTTGCTGTAAAGACCTTTTCGCTCATGGCGAGGGCTTTTTTAATATCAGTCGAAAAATCTGACAGCATTCCCTGAGCTAAATTGTTTCGAGCAGATAAGAGGTAATACTCAACTACATATTTATTTTCTTTGCCAAGTTTTTTAGAGGTCTTTTTCTTGAGCTTAACTAAGTATTTTTTGGTTTTAATATAATCACCAGTTTCGTAAGTGGTGTTTATTTTCAATAACATTTTATCCCAGTTTTGGGCTATGCTTTGAGCACTAAATAGCACTAAAAATGCAATGAGTAAGAGTAGCGGTTTTTGGTATGCGTTTTTCATCCCATAAAAATACTCAATTTAGAGGCAAAATTTATAAAAACAAACTTAGAATTTATGTAAGTTTATTAATAAACTTAGGTTAATGGTTTTATTCCATAAGCTTATTTAGTATTTCTATGGCCGATTGCGATATTACTGTGCCGGGTCCAAAAACTGCCGAAACTCCTTTTTTGAATAGATAATCATAATCTTTAGGGGGTATAACACCTCCGGCTACTACCATAATGTCTTCGCGGTTATATTTTTTTAAAGCTTGAATTAGTTGAGGAATTAGCGTTTTATGCCCTGCTGCCAAGCTTGAAGCTCCCACAATATGAACATCGTTCTCAACGGCTTGTTTTGCTACTTCTTCGGGGGTTTGAAATAATGGGCCAATATCTACATCAAAACCAATGTCTGCAAAGGAGGTTGCAATCACTTTTGCTCCTCTATCATGGCCATCTTGCCCCATTTTTGCTACTAAAATTCGGGGCCTTCTGCCTTCTAACGTTGCAAATTTGTTAGAAAGCACTAATGCTTCGTTAAATTGCTTATCCATTTTTGCTTCTTTTGAATATACGCCAGAAATAGATTTTATAGAGGCTGAGTATCGGCCAAACGAATCTTCCATTGCTTGTGTAATTTCACCTAATGTGGCACGTTGTTTGGCTGCTTTAACCGCTAACTCTAACAAATTGCCTTTATTGGTTTTAGCTGCCATAGCTAATTCTTGTAAAGCCTTATTTACGTTATTGGTATTTCGCTCTGCCTTAAGTTGGTGTAATTTAGCGATTTGCTCCTCTCTTACAGCAGTGTTATCAATTTCTAATAATTCAAGTTCGGTTTTATCTTTTACTTGGTACTTGTTTACTCCTACAATAATATCTTTATTGGCATCAATTCGAGCTTGTTTACGTGCAGCGGCTGCTTCAATTTTCATTTTGGGCAAACCTGTTTCAATAGCTTTGGCCATGCCTCCGGCTGCTTCAATTTCCTGAATCAGTTCCCAAGCCCTGTGCATTAAATCATTTGTGAGCGACTCTACATAATAAGAACCACCCCAAGGGTCGGCTACTTTGGTAACGCTGGTTTCGGTTTGCAAATATTTTTGTGTGTTTCGGGCAATTTTGGCAGAGTAGTCGGTGGGCAAAGCAATGGCTTCGTCAAGTGCATTGGTGTGCAACGATTGGGTGTGCCCAAGTACGGCAGCCATCGCCTCTACACACGTACGCACCACATTATTATAAGGGTCTTGTTCGGTTAAACTCCAGCCTGAAGTTTGGCTGTGGGTTCGTAAAGCCATTGATTTTGGGTTTTTTGGATTAAATTGTTTTACAATTTTAGCCCAAAGCATTCGGCCAGCCCTCATTTTGGCAATTTCCATAAAATGATTCATACCAATGCCCCAAAAGAAAGAGAGCCTTGGTGCAAAAGTGTCAATATCCAGCCCTGCTTTTATGCCTGTTCGTAAATACTCCAAGCCATCGGCCAGTGTATAAGCAAGCTCAATATCTGCTGTGCCACCCGCCTCTTGAATATGATACCCACTAATACTAATGGAGTTAAACTTGGGCATATACTTAGAGGTATATTCAAAAATATCAGAGATTATTTTCATAGAGGGCGCAGGAGGATACACGTAGGTATTACGTACCATAAACTCCTTTAAAATATCGTTTTGAATGGTTCCTGTAAGTTTTTCTTTACTTACCCCACTTTCTTCAGCCGCCACAATATAAAATGCTAAAATGGGTAAAACGGCTCCGTTCATCGTCATCGAAACCGACATTTGATCCAACGGAATATCTTTAAAAAGTACTTCCATATCTAATACAGAATCAATTGCAACGCCAGCTTTTCCTACATCTCCTACCACGCGTGGATGATCAGAGTCGTACCCACGATGGGTGGCTAAATCGAAGGCAACGGAGAGCCCTTTTTGGCCAGCGGCCAAATTTCTTCGGTAAAAAGCATTTGATTCTTTGGCAGTTGAAAAGCCGGCATATTGCCTAATAGTCCAAGGTCGTGTAGCGTACATGGTTGTATAAGGGCCGCGCAAATACGGAGGGAGGCCTGCCTGAAAATCGAGGTGTTCGAAATTGGCAATATCCGATTTATTATACCAAGGAGATACTTCTACTTTTTCATTGCTCATCCATCCTTTTGGCGCACTTGCAATAGGGGGAGTGAGCTTTCTCTCCGTTCTTTTGATGCCAAGCTTATTAAGCACCTCTTGCACCAACTTATGTGTTAAATTTTCAATATAATAGGCTCCTGCCGCAGGATCAACTACTTTATTAAAAAAAGACTCTTCTTTTAATAGGGTAGAAATATTGCGAGCGGTACGATTGCTCAAGGTTTCGCTTGGGTGCTCAGGGGCAATGTAAAGGGCATTGCAGCCACCAATAATAGCGGCCATTGCAGCGGTTGATCCTTTTAATATATTTTCGTGAGGTGCTAGCTCTTTGTTTTTCCATCGCTCAGAAACGGCTAGTATTTGAATGTTGGCAGGGTCGATTTTAATACCATTGGTGCATAGTAATTCTGTAATAACAACCCGAAGTGCTCTAAGCTTTGCTATTTCTAAAAAATAGTTGGTGCCTATTTCTAGTTTAAATAGCACCTTATTAAAATCAGTTTCACTTTTTACAAATTGCTGTGTTTCCTTGGCAATGTTTGTAAGCTGATTTACTGCTGTTTTTTTAGTAGAGATTATTATAGTAGATTTTAAATTTACTAACTCCTCAGCGCCATTGGTAGCTGCAAATCCGGTTAGTTTGGAAACATCAACTTGATGCCTTGCATACAAAAGGTAGTCTTTGAGTTGTGTATTTCCCTCAAATGAAATGGCGCACGCCTCAAGGTGGATGTTTTTTAATAAAATCTCGAACCTAACCTTATCTTTTAACTGAAAAATAATACCTGTTGCTCCTAATCTTAAGGCTTCTAAGGCTGTTTTATTGGCAATTTCTTCTTCATCAACTACAACCTTTTGGTAGTTAACCCATTCCCTGGCTTCTCCGTCTATTGTAGCTTGGTTGGCCAATGCGTTTTCATAATTTTTTAAATAATTAAGTTCACTTAAGTCCTCTTTGGCATAATAAGGTGCTACTTCAATATTGTCCTCAAATTTTGTAGTAAGCGATGCAATGGTTTTACCCTTAAGGTCATGGGTTGCTTTATCCGCCCATGCTTTTTTTGAACTTGGATTAAAATCGGGCAGAAGTGGGAGATTCTTATACTTCATTAGTGTAATTACTTGGTATTTCAAAGTTAGTTTAAATCTCTAATCTTAGTAGATATTATTTAGAAAGAGTATGAATATCGTTAAGATTTGAACTTATCCATCTTTTTAAGGCATACAGTTAGGTGCCTCCTTTTTTGTTCCATTATTTTTACTCAACTTTGAACCCCTGCAAATAAAAATAGTTTTCCTCTTATTCGTTTTAGTTAATGCAAATTGATTGTATTTCTGTATGGGAGCAGTGCCTTAAGCTCATTAAAAACAAGGTGGCAGAACAGAGTTTTAATACTTGGTTTAACCCTATTAAGGCGGTTAAGTTGGAAAATAGTGTGTTAACCATTCAGGTGCCCAGCCAGTTTTTTTACGAATGGATTGAAGAAAATTATGTACATATCTTAAAGGAGTCTTTGGTGGCAACTATTGGAGAAAAAGCAAAACTGGAATACTCAGTTGTTGTTGACCAAGGAGCCAAGAACTCTTCGCCATACACCGTTAACCTGCCCAATGTAAATAAAAACGCTCCTAAAGGAGATAATAGGAAACAGCCTATTAATCCATTTGAGTTAGATGCACTGGATCGGCCTTCTGATTCGCAACTAAATAGCATTTATAGTTTTGAAACCTATGTAGAAGGCGATTGCAACCGACTTGGACGTTCTGCCGGTTTTGCAGTGGCTAAAAAACCCGGAACCACTTCTTTTAATCCTTTATTTATTTATGGGGGAGTAGGTCTTGGCAAAACACATTTGGTGCACGCCATTGGCAACGAGATTAAAGCAAATCTTACAGATAAGTTTGTACTGTATGTTTCTTCTGAAAAATTTATCAATCAGTTTATAAAATCGGTTCAGAATAACGAAGTACAGAGTTTTCAAAATTTTTACCTGCAAGTAGATGTGCTGATTATTGATGATGTGCAGTTTTTTGCTAAAAAGGAAAAAACACAAGAAATGTTTTTTCATATTTTTAATCATTTACACCAATCGGGTAAGCAAATAATTATGACGAGTGATCGACCTCCTAAAGACTTGCAAGGGTTGGAAGAACGGTTGCTGAGTCGGTTTAAGTGGGGACTAACAGCCGATTTGCAACAGCCGGATTTTGAAACCCGAATGGCCATTATTCATAATAAAATGGAGGCCGAAGGTATTATTATTCCTGATGATGTGATTGAATACTTGGCTTATACGGTAGATACCAATGTGCGTGAACTTGAAGGCGTACTTATTTCGTTAATTGCACACTCATCACTTAATAAGCGCGAAATTGATTTGGAGCTGGCCAAACAAACAATGAAAAACATTGTGCACGATATTGAGACGGAAGTTGGTGTTGATTACATTCAAAAAACAGTGGCTGAATATTACCACCTCAAGCAGGATGATTTAAAGGCAAAGACTCGTAAAAAGGAAATTGTTATTGCTCGCCAAGTGGCAATGTATTTTTCGAAGGAGTACACCAATCATTCGTTAAAATCTATTGGCTACCATTTTGGTGGGCGCGACCACAGCACAGTGATACACGCAGTGCAAGCCGTAAACGACTCGATAGATGTAGATACCCACTTTAGAGAAGCAGTCGCTGATTTAAAAAATAAGTTAAAAATTAAGAACAGGTAGGGTTGTGTTTTTTATTTCTTTAGAGCCCTCTTTGAGAGACTCTGAAGTCGAGGAAAAGATAACAACCTCGGGACAAATGCGTCTAATTATTAAAAATAGTGTATTTTCTGTTTAAAAAAATAAAATCCGCCTCTATTTTTAGAAAATATGCTTACAAAGTGCATGAAATTTTTATATATGAGTCCACTCCAAAAACAGACAATTTTCAAAAAAGAGTTATTTTGGGTATATTTTCATTTTTTGAGATTCGGTGATGCCTGGGTATTAACGGATTAAAAAAGGTGAAAATATGCCCAAAAGAAACTTTTTTGGTTTTAGGTGTTTTCGGAGTGGGCTCATATTTCTCTAATTCTAAAATCTTATACACTACTAATTTTTAAATTTATGCGCACGATGAATAATGCAGGTTAAGGTCTTTTGCTGAAACCGTTTTCCTTGAGCTCCTTTTCATCAAAGGCTGTACCCACATGGAGGAGTATCTTTTGACGGACTTTTTTCTTCTCGAAACGACTCTACTATCTGTACAGCTTTCTTCGGACTATTGGGCGATGTTTTGATGCGGATGAACATAGTGGCAAAGGCAGAAATAGTATTTCATACATACGAATATAAAGCATTATTAGGCACTACGTTTTTAAAAACAGAAAAAATATGCCTATATTCGCTATATGCTCACTTTGCATGCCACTACCCGTTGAAGTCAGGAAAATAGTCCTCTACGAGTGAGGATGCGTAACCAAAACACCGTTCTACACTTTTTTAATTTCAGGTTGCTTATTAATAGTTAATTCAAAAACATCATTGCGACTATAATGTCCGGTAACATCAAAATCCATTCGGCTTCGCACCACTTCGTCCATATTAATTTCGGCTGTTATTATGCCTTCTTTATCGAACAGTGGGCCTGCAAGTATTTTTCCCATAGGAGATATAATTACACTTCCACCTCTGGAGAGTACCTCTGGTCTATCTTTGGCAATCTCAGATTGTAAATGTTTAGGAAAATCACTCTTTGTAAAATATTGGTTACAACCAATTACAAAACACCTTCCTTCTGTTGCAATATGCCCCATAGTTAATTGCCAGGCATCTCTGGAGTCGGCCGTAGGAGCTAGGTATATTTCCACGCCTTTGTTATACATAGCCATTCTGGCCAGTGGCATATAATTCTCCCAGCATATTAAACCTCCAATTTTCCCTAATTTGGTATCGTAAGTTACTAATGTAGAACCATCTCCATCGCCCCATACCAGTCTTTCCGCAGCAGTTGGTTTAAGCTTACGGTGTTTTCCAAGCAAACTGCCATCGGGCCCAAAATAAAGTAAGGTACAATAAAGTGTTTTGTTTATAAGGTCGCGTTCGGTTACTCCAATTGCTAAAAACACTTTATGTTTTTTTGCAGATAAGCCAAGTTTTTCGGTGTGCTTACTGGGTACTTCAATGCTGTTTTGCCAATATTCTTTAAACTGGTCTCTTCCTGCCTCGCTTCTGTTTCCTATAACAGTGCCAAAACTAAGCCCGGCAGGATACCCAGGAATAAATGTTTCCGGAAAAACAATAAGTTCGCAACCCTGTGCAGCAGCTTTCTCAATTAAAGAAATGGTTTTTTCAATGGTTTTTTCTACATTAAAAATTACCGGAGTGGCCTGGATGCAAGCCACTTTAAATTTGTTTTTTTTTGTCATATTTCTTCTGTTTTATTGGCGCCTGTTGGTTTACCTATACCAACACTTAATTTTCCTTCTATTAATGCTGTTAATCCTAAAGAAATAAGCAATAATAAATCGAGTCTTATAATACCAATTATATCTGGAATAAACGCTACTAGCGACAAAAGAAAAAGGACAAGCGCAAATCCTGTTGCCACAACTATTACCTTACCTGGAGGTGAGTGCCTAACTATGGCAGAAATAATCATTGGGGCAAGCAAGGCAGTACCTGTAAGGCTTACTCGAGCTAAAAGCACTAGCTGATTACCGCTTATAATAGAAAATACCAAAGAGGCCAAACCAAAAACTAAGATGCCCACCCTTGTATAGTTAACAGATGACCTGCCATGGTATAATAAAACAGACCTAATTTCAGCTCCTAACGCAAAAAGTTGCGAATCGGCAGTTGAAGTAGCTGCTGCTAAAAGCCCTACTACTACTAAGGCGGCTACAACATCTGTTTGCTCGTGCAATAAAACTCCTGCCAGAAAATCCTCGGGAGAAGCCCCCGTATAGTTAAGTGCTCCGTAAAAGCCTATAAATAAGGTGGCTGAGATTAAGGTAAACGCAAAAATTCCTAAGCCTACTGACATCAAACGCAATGTTTTTTCGCTCTTTATTATAATTAATCGGGTTAGCACCTGGGGCTGAGTAACAGGTATAAGTACAATAGATATCATAGATACAATTAGAAATTGGGTCGTAAACAGACCTTTGGGACCAGGTACCGACATAAGATCTGGTTGTTGCACGGTTACCTGCCTTATTATTTCTCCTACACCTCCTGATTGTACAATGCAACCATAGGCAATAACCCAAATAATAACCAATAATAAAACACCTTGAAAAACATCAATATAAACAATGGCTCTAAGCCCTCCAAATTCGCTGTACAATATCATTATAACAACTATACTTAAAGACCACCCCCAGGAAGGCATTGCTGTAGGAAACATAGCAGTTAAGAAAATAGATACCCCTTGGATTTGAATGGACACATAAGGAATAAGAAAGCAAAAGGCCCCAATTACATAAATATACCCTGCCCAAGGATTTTTGTATAGTTTAATTAGCATCCCGGAAATTCCCTGATAATTTAGTGTTTTGGTTTTGGCTCTAAGTTTGGTGCCAAACCAAATAATGCCAAAAAACATGATGGCATCTGATACCGCCAAAAATATCCAGGAGCCAATGCCATGATTTCTAAAGAAATCGGGCATTCCCATAAATGTAAAGGTGCTAAATAAGGTAGCGGCAAACGTAAGCATGCCTATTATAAAACCAAAATTGCTTCCGCCTAATATATAATCTTCAGCAGTCTTTGTTTTTTTAAACGAAGTATAACTCAGGGTAATAAGCGTACCTAGGTATATTACGCCAACTATTATTAACCAGTAATTCATTTTTGCTTCTTATCAGGGTTTTGATTATAAGGGTAAACTATAGCACCTATAATGGTACACAAAAACAATACTATATATACCAATAAGCTGGTCCATAATGTGCGAGGAAGATAACCTGCAAAAGGTTCTAATTCTTTAGGTAGGAGCACTAGCGGAGAAAAACAAATAATTACCAGTAGAAAAACTACTGCTACGCATATTTTCCAATACCAGGCTTTTTTAGATGTTGTTAAATTGGGCATTTAAATTATTGAAAGATAATAGTTCATTATATCTGTAAACCTATCGGGTTTTAAATTGATAATCAACCAGTTAATCACCAGTTGCAATGCTTTAATAAGTAAAAACTAATAGGCTTAAACACTTGGTTTTACCACAGGTGCAAAAAACGCTTACGATTTTAAAAAAAGTAACTATTTTTAATTACTTTAAAAAATAAAATAACTTTCACTTCATTACTAATTAAACTTATTTAGTTTCGTAAAATTACTAATATATTTATATATGCAGTAAAATTCGATTTAAAATTTACCTAGTGTCTCTAAGAAAACAGACGATTTTTGTCAAACAGGATTATTTTGGATGAGATTTTCATTTTCTTTCTATGAGTTGATCCGCCAGGTTGGCGGATCAATCGATTAGAAAAAAATGGAAAAGTCGCCAAAAGAAACTGTTTCAATTTCGATGTGTTTTCTTAGAGACACTACCTACATGTCAATTTAACAGTGGGGTTTTTATTCCCTTCTTCCTAAATGGCAGGTAACTGAAATGTTTAATAGATTGTTCTTGAATTAATCAGGATATGTAAAACCGCAGCAAAAATTAATTTTAAAAAACTAAAAAAAATTATTATGAGGATTAATAGAAATATGTGTTTTGCAATGCTATTTGTGCTGGTTTTAAAAACTTCTGTTTTTGCACAAATACAGGAACCTTTTGAAAAAAAGTTTAAAATCAATGGTGATTTTCGTTACAGGTTCGAACAGGATTGGAATTCGAGATTTGATGATGGAACTTATAGAACCGATCGGTTTCGAATGCGTTTTAGGCTTAGACTTGGATTTACCTATCAACTAAATGAGTACATTCAATTTGGTGGAAAAGCTAGAACCGGAGTTGCCAATAATATACAATCGCCTCATATAAATGTAGGCTATAATGGTTTTACTTCTGCACCATTTAACATAAGCAGAGCTTATTTAAAAGCCAATTATAAGTGGCTTTGGGGTTGGGTAGGTAAAAACAGTTACCCATTTTGGAAACAGAACGAGCTGTTTTGGGATGATGATGTAAACCCCGAAGGAGTAACCATTGGAGGTAAAATATCACACGGTAACCTTAAAATTAACCCAACTCTAGGATATTATGTAACCAATCACGAGCAGGTGGTAGAATATGTTGATGGCATAATGGTTATGGCTCAATTGGCAGCTGTTCTTAAAGCCAGTGATAAGGTTACGTTTGACATAGCCACAGCCTACAACCAAATGAATAATATATTTGAAAAACCTGAACATTTGGGCGGTACTGCACGAATTGACTATAAATTTATTATAACAGGGGTACGTGCTAAAATTAGCTATAAGCTACCTCTTGAGTTGGGGGTTGATTATGTTGTTAACATTGAAGACTACAGTAGCAACCCTGCTATTGCAGACCATTACAAAGATCAAAAAACAGGTTTTGTTGGGCATATACAAATTGGTCAATTAAAAAACAAAGGAGATTGGCTACTGGGTTATTATTATGCCTATAAACAAAAGTACTCGGTGGTAGATTATTATGGGGAAGATGATTGGGTGCGTTGGGGAAACGTAGATAGGAACAGAAACACTAATTATAGCGGCCATGAGTTTAGGTTGGCTTACACGCTCACACCTAAGTTTACTGTTATGCTAAGGGCCTATATGGTAGAGTCGCTTGTTAAACGCTTAGAAAACAATGCGATAGCCACTGAAACCGGTAATCGTATCAGGCTTGACTTCGATATTAGTTTTTAAGAACACCTTTAATTAAGGCCTTTCTCTACCATTTTATAGGATTGTTCCCAGTGTTTTAATTTTTGAAGGCATACTCCAAAGGTAATGTAGTATTTTGCGTATTCTTTATTTGCAATTAATATGTTATATAGTTTTACAGCTTCTGCATATTGCTTATCGTTTTCAAAAAATATTGCTTGTTTGTAAACCATTGAAAAAACAGCCACATTATTTTCTGATGTAGATTTCTTGACTTTGTATGTTACATTAACCTCATCAGGGTAAGTCATTAACTTTATTACCTGATTTTTAGTTATGCCTTTTTTTTACCTGTTCATATTTTTAAGTACCTCTGTCTTTCTTTTTTCAGAGGCTATATAAGGATAGGTTATGTTTTCTTGATAAAGTTTTATATTTTCTGTGATTATCATGTTCGTGGACGTGTAATTTGAATTTTGAGCCATTGCTGTAAAATTTACAGAAAATAAAAAAATGTATATGCTTTTAATAAATACTTTCATTGTATTTGGTTTTACAACATTAAGCACAATATTTATAGAAGAAGAGTATAGGTAACAAAGTGCGAGGCTATTGACCAAAGGTTGCTAATAAACCCACTGCTTGAGTTGGAAAGGTTGATATTTTTCAGCATACACCGAGTTTATAGATGAACACTAAATAACAAATATATCTATAATTTTATAAAAAAAACCTTTTTTCTTAGAGACACTATTTCAATAGCCTTTGAACCTCCTTTATAGCTTTTTGGTTAGAGCCCGAACTAATACTGTAAATTACATTTTGCTTTTCCTTGCTTGTTAACCGCCAGTTAAGCGAAGCTCTTTTTACATCGTTGGATGATTGGGTTTTGGGGTCAAAGGTGGGGATGTATTGAAATGTAACAACATCCAACTCATTTCTAAACCAGGATTGGGCATATTCTATATTGCTATCGTTGGCCACGCTTTGCAGGTTGGCATAATTATCATACACACTTTGAATTGGCGTTATAAGTTTTTCTATAAACGATTGGTTTTTACGAGATTCAATCTCGATTTCTTTTTCAGAATCACGAATGGATACAATGACAACACCTGCCGTGTTTTCGGCAATCCATTTTTTATACGCATATAAAAAACGCAAGGCATCGGCTATGCCAAAATTATCGGTAATGCCAGCATCCATAATTTCGAGTGGAGGTTCGCTTGGCAAGGTTATATTGGGTGTGATGTACGGAAAAGAAGCATTCATTCGCAAGGCACTTAAAAAACGGAGGCTGTCTGCATTCTGATGCCTGAAAAAATGCCTAAAATCAATGCCTTCGGCAAGTTTATTATAGGCTCTTTTTTGTTTTGATAAGCCGGAATTCATAAAGGAAATATGCTGGGGGGATATGAACAGTTTACGGCCATCATTAATAATAGTAGGTGTAATAATCAGCATCGGAATCTGAGATTCAAATTCAGGTTTTCGATAGCTGATTAAAGGTTTGTCAAGTACGCCTTTTGTGTTTTTGTTTAGCTGTTCTTCAAAAGAATACCCACGGTCTTTTAAGTATGTTTTTCCTTGATATTCAAACGTTTGATACCTAATAAATAGGTCGTTTACCAGCAAGCTAAAAATAATGGGGTTTAGATTATCCTTACTTATATTGGCTAAAAATTCTTTAGCGTAAGGATTTAGTTGATTTTTTTGTTGTTGTAATTTTAGTTCTCTAAAATAAGCGGCTCCAATAATACCCCCCGATGCTCCGGTTATTAATTGTGTGTGTTTTGTAAACTTACCATTAGTGAGGCTGTCAATTGTTTGGAGCACATTAAAGGTCCAGAGTGCCGATCTTTGGCCACCACCACTGGCACACACCAATAGCATTTTAGGTTTTTTGTTACCAAATTTTGCCCGCCAGTTGGTTAAAATTTGGATAGTACGGTTATAATCCCCAAGCAAAATAGAGTCGCTATTGCACTTATTAATAGCTTCTAAATCGTATTGCGCAGGCTGCACCTGATAATCGAGCCCCAAGGCTTTGTAGGTAATATTAAAATACCCTTGTTTTAAAAATATATTTAAGATAAGTATCATAGAAATAATAATAGTGGGTGCCCAAGAGCCAAACCAGTACGAAAAAGCTCCCGCAAACATAATGATGATTGTAAGCAGTAAAACGGCACTTGCTGCTGCCGGAATCTGAAAAATTTCATACTCTCTAAAAATGCCAATGATTAAAAGTAGTATAAAAATAAAAAGCTCTATAAAAACCAAATTAAGATGGTTCTGGTCAAACACTTTGGTGAGTTCGTGCTTATGAAAGGCAATGAATTTAACTTTTTCTATTTTTAATTTAGGGGTAATAAAATATTTAACATATTGTATTCGAGTAGATGACCCTCTGAGCTTTTCCATGGCTTTGGCTCTGGTTGCAGGTACCGTTACTTTTAACTTTTCATCCACTCTGGAAGAAAGGATTTTAAAAATATCTTTATTGGTAAAAATAAAATAAGTATAGATGATAATAATCATTAATATATAACCTGTTAAAAGACCGGCTATATCAATACTAATTTTAGTGGGAGTGGTAAATTCGTTAGATGCCTGAAACTCAATAATATGCCAGATATAAGTAATTAAAAAAGCAAAAGGGATAAGGCTATTATTGATGCTAAAGGTTAAAAATGGTTTTTTATGATGCGCTAAAAAGGAATACCTGTGGCTTACCACAATATATGAGGCAATATGAAAGGCCACACTAAAGCCACTAATGGCCACACCCATTAACAAAAAGCTTAAAAAGTTAACCTTTTGCAGGTATTCGGGGTCGAGAAACAGGTAAGGAACACCAAGGAAACTACCTAAATGGCCGGTAACAGCACTAAAAAGTACAAACCAAGCTAAAAGCAAAATATGGTTTCGCCTAATGTTATTAAACAGTAGCCTAACGGGCATTGAATTGAACAGTTTCTCTTTCACAAGTGTTATTTGTTATAATTATAGCGAAAAAAGGTGGGGTTCTGGTTTAATCCGAATTTATTCGTCACTTCTAATTAAATCATGATCGTCATTCCTTCGCAGGAAGGAATCCCTTTGTTTCTGCTTCATAATATCAGATTCCTGCCTGCCTTCGCAAAGCTCCTGCTCCGTAGTATCAGCAAATCTCTTTTTAGAATACGTTTAGAATTGTCGGTTTCTACAAATTATTAGTTTATAATTGCTTGCAAATTATGTTGTTAAATGACTGAAACCGAAATTTTAAATTCGCTCAAAAAAAAGGAATATGCCCCTCTTTACTTTTTGCAAGGGGAAGAACCTTTTTACATCGATCAAATTGCTGATTGCATTGAGAAGAATGCTATTCCTGAGCCCGAAAAAGGATTTAACCAAACGGTTATGTACGGTAAGGACAGTACGATGGCGCAAGTATTAGGTAATGCCAAGCGCTTTCCGATGATGGCCGAGAAACAATTAGTGCTGGTAAAAGAAGCGCAGTATCTCCAAGATTTTAAAAGTGAAGCTGGTAGAGATATGCTGGAAGCATACTGCAAAAACCCAGTGCCTTCTACTATTTTAGTTTTTTGCCATAAATATTCAAAAATTACAGGCACTACTAAATTGGCTAAAAGGTTAAAGAAAGAAGCGGTTTTTCTAACATCAGATCCTATTAGAGAGTACAAACTTATTGAGTGGATAAAATCATATTTAGCCTCCAACGGCATAAAAGCAACAGATAAGGCCATTCAAATGTTGGCCGACCATATTGGCACTAATTTGGAACGCTTAACAAATGAGATTAATAAGCTGCTTATAAACGTTGATAAAAACACACTAATTGATGATACTCATATTGATAAATATGTAGGTATTAATAAAGACTATAATGTGTTTGAGCTACAGCGGGCATTAATTTCTAAAGACGTATTAAAAGCAAATCAAATTGTTAACTATTTTGGTGCAAATCCTAAAGAACATCACCCCATTCCAATAATTGCGTTTTTATACAATATGTTCGCTAAGATTTTAAAAACACATGCCGCCAAAGATAAATCACAAGGGGCATTGGCTTCTACGTTAAAAATCGCTCCTTTTTTTGTGAAGGATTATATTTCTGCAGCGCGTAATTATTCGTATGGTAAAGTAATTCAGAACATTAGTTTTTTGCATAAAGCAGATTTAGCTATAAAAGGAGTGGAATCAAATCAATTAAAAGACGGAGTTATACTAAAACAGCTTGTGTTTGAGTTATTACATTAAGGATACCTCTATTAATTGATTTTGCCCTCTGTTAGAAATAAAGTGCTTAGATGCAAGGCAGAATCGACAAGGAAGGCTGGTTGCCTTTTTGTCGATTATAACGAAGCAGATAAGTGCTTTAATCTAACCCAAAGGGTTTTTTATGAGGCTCGTACTCTTCGTTGTGCTTTCTAGTCAGGCAACCAGCCTGCCTTTGAAACCACGCCTCGATTACAAACCTCAGAAAAAGCCAGAGGGTACAAGCAATTAATAGAGGTGTCCTTAAATAACGTGAGTTCGGCTTAAGAATATTAAAAAAATAACAAAATCGTCATTCAGAGGCTCTAGCAAAGCTTTAGGGTGGGGAGAGCCGTGGAATCTATCTAAATGAGACTCCACGACCTACTTTAATATACCAATATAAAATTGAAAATAGGTCTTTGGGTGACGTGGTTAAGGTTTTTTTGTTTTCCTTATTCCGACACTCACATTAAATAAATATGATGCGAAGTAATTTTTTTATCTTTCTATTATTGGTTTCACTTGCTAGCTTTGGGCAAGCTACGCTGCAACAATCGTTGCCAGAAGAGCTTTTTAGCGAAGGGTTAGATATGATGTCTAAATCAGAGTTTGGGAGTGCAAGGCAGTATTTTGAGCGTTATTTAGAAACTAACGAAACAAAATATAAAGAGCGAGCAGAGTATAATATTGCCAAATGTGCATTAAGCTTATATCATTTAGATGGAGAAACGCTTATTAACAAATACATTGAGGATTATCCTTCTTCGCAATCGGCCTTGATGGCTCATTTTGAGCTTGGCAATTATTTTTTTCAAGATAAAAGTTTTAAAAAGGCCGTTGCGCATTTTAAAGAGGTAAACCCTACTGTGTTAGATAAGCAACAAAAACAGGAGCTGGCCTATAAACTAGGGTATAGTTATTTTTCGCAACGCGATTTTGATCAAGCCCTGCCACAGTTTAATGGTTTAAAATCTAAGAAAGGGAAGTATCAAATTCTAAGTTCCTATTATGCCGGGTTTATTGAGTTTAATAATAATGAATACGATGCTGCCATCGAAGATTTAAAGCGAGCGGCTGCCGACCCTAATTTTAAGAACTCAGTTACCTTAATGTTGGCATCGGTGTATTACAAAAAAGGAGATTACGAAGCACTAATACAGCATGTTGCGCCTCTAATGGATTCAAATGATGCCATTAGTAAGAATAGCCAAATCGCAATATTTTTGGCAGAAGCCTATTTTTATACCCATCAATTTAAAAAAGCCATTATTTACTATAAAAAAGGGAGTAGTAAATTAAGTGCTGAAACTGCGTATAATTATGGGGTATGCTTATCCGAAGCAGGCAATTATACCGAGGCTATCGGCTTGCTTAAAAACATTGCAGGCAACACCAACGATACCGAAATTGCCGCCTCTTACCTATTAGGCAACGTATATCTAACCCAAAATGAAAAACTATATGCACTTGGTGCCTTTCTTCAAATAGAACATGTTGAAAACAAAGAAATAGCAGAGGAGGCTAAGTACTTAGCGGCCCGGCTTTCTTTTCAATTAGGCAGAACCACCCAATGTATTGAGCTATTGCAGCAATTCTCAATCGAATACCCTAATTCGGTGCATACCGAACAAGCCTCTAGTTTATTAGCCAAAGCCTTGGTGCAAACCAATGATTACCAAGCCGCAATTACTTATATCGAAAGCTTGCCGGCTATTAAAGGGGAGGTGCAAAAAGCGTTTCAAAAAGCTACTTATTTATTAGGGGTAGAGCAGTATAATAAACGCAAGTTTCGTTTGGCTGTGGCTAACTTTCAAAAATCGATTGATAATGGAGTAGATGAACTTTTTAAGGCCAAGGCAGAATTATATACAGCAGAAGCATATTCCTTAGGTCGCAAATATGCCGAATCAGAACCTTATTATAAGCGGGTAATTAATAGCAGGCTTTCACCCAAGTCTGATGAAATGTTATTAGCCCGATTTGGGCTTGGTTATGCACTCTATAATCAGGAAAAATACAGTGAAGCACTGCAACAGTTTAACACTTTTATAAACTTAGCAGATAAAAAAGATGCTAAATACGGCAGGGCGTTGGTGCGATTGGCCGACTGCGAATATGTGAGCAAAAAATATGGTACAGCATTAACTCATTACACACAAGCGGTAAACGGTGTATTTAGAGAAAAAGATTATGCTTATTATCAAATTGGTGTGATTTATCATATTCAAAGTAAATACGAGGAGGCCATTACTAAGCTAAACCGAGTGATAACAGTATATAAATCATCACCCTATGTAGATGATGCCGTTTTTGAAAAAGCAACCGTGTACCTGGAAATGGGCTCTTACGATTTGGCCATTAAATCATTTTCTAAACTTATTACAGAGCACCCGCGCAGTAAGTATTTGCCTTATAGTTTAGAAAAGAGGGCTTTGGCGAACTTTAATCGTAAACAGTACAAAAGCACCATTGCAGATTATGAGTTATTCTTAAAAAAATACCCTTACCACCCAAGTGTTAAAAATGTGTTGCTTGGTTTGCAACAAGCGTATTCGCTCGATGGCCGCTCTGTCGATTTTAATAATACGCTCACCCGATTTAAAAATGCAAACCCAGATATTGAAGGACTGGAAGGAGTAGAGTTTGATGCCATACGTGGCTATTATAATGACGGGCTTTATGCCAAAGCCGAAGAGGGCTTTAAAGGTTTTATCTCTAATTACCCTGACGACCCCAATGTTGCCGAAGCTAAATTTATACTGGCTGAATCGCTCTTGAGGCAGCAAAAATTAAGGGAGGCACTTAAATTTTATTATCAGGTGGTAAAAAATGATAACTACGACCAGATGCACAAGGTGTATGAGCGCATAGCAGATTTAGAATTCGATGCTAATCAGTACTCTGTGGCTATAAAATACTTTCATCAATTAAATAAAAATGCTGTTAGTGTAAACCAGCAATATAGAGCCATTAATGGGTTAATGAAATCACATTACTTTAATAGCAGGTACGATTCTGTTCACGTATTTGCAAAACAATTGTTGAATAGTGATGGCGCACGGAATGAATTTTTGGTTTCGGCTAACCTATTTGAAGGAAAAGCATATTTTGCCATAGGCGATTACGAAAATGCAGCAATTAGCTTAATGCAAACCACCGCCATTGCCAACGATGAAAGCGGAGCAGAAGCACAATACTTATTGGGAGAAATAAAGCACCTATCCAAAGACTATGATGACTCTAACGAGGTACTCTACATGGTGCCTCAAAAATATGGCAATTACACCAAGTGGCTCGATAAATCATTTTTGTTAATTGCTGATAATTTTGCAGGCAAAGAAGAGTATTTTCAGGCCAAAGCTACCTTAGAATCCATTATTGAAAATACGACCTCTCGCTTAACCAAAGCACAGGCCGAGCAACGATTAAAAGACCTTTTAGTGCTAGAGAAAGGCACTAAATTAGAAACAGACACGATTCAGGTAATCATTAAAGACTCCATTCCAGATGAATAAATTAATCGTAATTATATTGGCTGTACTACCCTTTTATGGAGCGGCACAAGTAGATTGGGAAAACCCAAAAGGCGCTATTAAAAGTGAAGAAATTGTAATCGAGAAAGATAAACAATTAACCCTACCAACTGTTTCCAGAAGATTTAGTTCGATTACAGTTGACCCGGTAGGCATAGATACAATGGCGATAAAATATATGCCTAAAGATATTAACATTGAACTGCCTAAAATACCCATTAAGTTAAGGCCTCGTACGATGAAATCGGAAGCACTTGATAAAACCTATTGGGGCAATTTTAAACTGGGTTTTGGTAGCTACGTGTCACCGTATGTGCAGGCAGATGTAGCCTCCAGACGAAATGATGAATATGCAGTAGCGCTTCATTTTCGCCATTTTTCATCCGCCAGAGGGCCTGTAGATAATCGTAATTCAGGTTTAAGCAATACCGATGGGTATGTAAGCGGTAAGGTGTTTTTGAACAAAGCCACACTGGGGGCAAGTGTAGGAGCTAAATTTGATAAATTTCATTTGTATGGCTACGATGCAGCTATGCCAATACCAGAATCGCAAAGCATTGAACAGAACTTATCGACCTATTCAATGGCCATAAGCATAACCGATAACGATGCTAAAAATGATTTTTACTACCAGGTAAATGCCGGCAGCTATTTTTTTGGTGCTAAAAACTTAGATTGGAAAGAAAGCGATTTTTATGCCAATATTAATACGGGTATTATAGCTTCGGATAACTTAAAGATAAAGATTCTTGGAGATTTGCACGTAGCCAGCCAAAATTATGCTACGAGTACCGCAGGCAGGTCTTTGTATATGGTTAAGCCCATTGGTGTTTACTCAATGGATGCCTTTGATTTTGAACTGGGAGCTGGTATATATGGCACCAAAGATTCTATTAATAATTACGATAGTAAACTGTACATTATGCCACATATTGTTGCTCGCTATACGATGGCTTCGGGTCAACGAATTTCAGCAGGAATAAAGGGCGATGTTACGTGGCAATCAGCCAGAACACGGTTTGATAGAAACCCCTATTTAGGAGGCTCTACGGTTATAAATAACGAAGTTAAGCCCATTGATGCTTTTGTAGAAATAAATGGAAAATTAGCGCCTAAAGTAGATTTTAGTTTGGGTTACCATGCGGCCTTGTATAAGGTTTTTGGGCAATATGTAAATAATACAACCGATCAATCTACCTTTTACATCGATTACCGCACTGAGAATAATTTAATTCATACCCTAAATGGTCAATTTGATTTTATTACATCCAAAAACTTACTACTGTCAGTTTATGGTAAGTATTTAATTTTTAATTTTAAAACCCTTGATAATGCTTTCCATTTACCCAAAGTTGATGTTGGTTTTAAAGCCAAATTTAATTTAGAAAATAGATTTGATGCAGAGCTATCGTTAGCTTACCTCGATGGTATTTATGCATTTGATACTAATTCAGCTTCGGAAATAAAATTAAACTCAATTTTAGATATGAATATTTCGACCTCTTATAAAATAAACTCAACTTTTTCCGCTTTTGTTCGAATGCAAAATATTTTAGGCAATAGATATCAATATTTTTATAATTATCCAGCCAAAGGCTTTCAGGCATTGGTCGGAGTTAGCATTACTTTATAACCTTATCATATAACAAATATTATCTCGATAGCTATTCGGGATGCTCGTCATTATCGGGCGCCCGCCTCCCGAAGTTGTACGGAGGGCAGGCCAGACCTGGTAATCTTTGGGCTCAACCGAGCCCATTTAGCAATTGGCTTTACAATTTCCACCCTGCATAGTTAGTGTTCGTTATCAACATACTGTCATCCGAGTACTTATTAATAGAGGTTCCCTTAAGGCGATTTTTTTGTATTCTCAAAAACACCCCCTCCATTTAAAACAAAAAAACTATTCCATCTCCTGTCCGCCCACTGGTCAGGTTCAGGGGGCTCTCCGTTAGATTAAAAGGGGGATACCGGAATAAATCCGGTAAAGTGGTTAATTTCTGTTTTTTTTATTAAATGGGCATTAGTGAGTTTTTATTCGGATGGTAATATTATCAAAATAGATAATAGGGACACGCCCATTGATGGACTGAGTTTGGGCTAAGAAATACCCCAAGTTTAATAGAAACTGATTTTTTAACCCTCTATTTCAATGCGTTTTAAGCCGTTTTTGCAGTTTAACGCATTAAAGAGTTACAAGGGTTTTACTATTCGATTTAGTTTTGCTATTTTTAATTTATTATAGCAAACCATAATCCCTAAACAATGGACGAAAAGGATCCTAAGGACGAAGAATTAAACCCACAAGGACAAGATGATGTAAACGATGCTGATGACAGCTTTGGTTTGCCAGATCTTGATTATAAACCATTAGAGGAAGACACCTCTGAAACAGAAGAAGCAAGCTCTGAGGAAGAGGCCGAACCTGAAACAGAGGAAGCCGAATCAGCTTATGCTTCCGAACCATCGGCTGATGACCAACATGAACCAGAAGAAGAACTAGCACAAGAAATTGAGGAAGAGAAGCCGACCCTTCGTTACCAAATGGAAGAAGAAAGCTCAAATGCGCCTAAAATTATTGGTGGAATAATTGTTGTACTGCTAATTGCTGCCCTTGTTTGGTACTTTGGGTTTTACCAAAAGCAACAAAAGGAAATTGCCGCAGCTGAAAAAGCTAAACAAGAGCAGTTAGATAAGCAAAAAGCGGCTGAGGAGGAAGCTGCTCGTAAAATGAAAGCAGATGCTGCTGCCGCTGCCGCAGAAGAGGCACAATTGGCTGCTGAGACACAAGAACAAGCAAATGCTGGTGTGCAAATACTAAGCGAAAGATCTGGTCGTTATTACATTGTGCTCGAAAGTTTTGTGGATGAGGATTTTGCCAAAGACTTTGGCAATAAAGTTGCTCAAGAAGGCACACCAAGCTTTTTAATACCTCCGTATTCTAAAAAGAAAATGCAGCGTGTGGCTATTGGAGGCTATGACTCAATGGATGAAGCACAAGCTGCTTTAAACGATTTAGCAGAAGAGTTTGGAGTCGGTAAATGGATTTTGAAATATTGATATGATTTTAGTTCAAATAACTACAACAGCTGCTGTTGATACACTCTCAACAGCAGCTGAATCAGGGTCGGTTCAAGTAATCGACCTTTTGTTTAAGGGAGGAGTCATGATGATTCCTATTGCATTACTTTCGCTTGTGGCAGTGTATGTTTTTGTAGAGCGTATTAGAACGCTTAAGCAAGCACTTATTACACCCGAGGGTTTTATGGATAAGGTAAAATCGCTGGTAAGCAATGGCGATGTAAATGGAGCTAAACTTGCGTGTGCAGAAGTTGATACCCCTGCTTCGCGAATGATTGAAAAGGGATTGAATAGGATAGGTCATCCGCTAAAAAACATTGAGGTATCCATTGAGAATGTAGGCAAAATTGAGCTCTATAAATTAGAGCGCAACTTGCCTTTGCTGGCAACGGTATCAGGTGCTGCGCCTATGCTGGGCTTTTTAGGCACTGTTATTGGTATGATACAAGCCTTTATGTCGATTGCGCAAGAAGAGGGGGCTGTAAGTCCCAAATTGCTTTCGGCAGGTATTTACGAAGCAATGGTTACCACTGCTGCGGGGTTATTAGTGGGTATTATTGCCTATTTAGGCTATAATTATTTAGTTACTAGGCTGCAAAAAGCAGTGCATACTATGGAGTATTCATCTATTGAGTTTATCGATTTATTGCAAGAGCCAAAATAAAATGGGGTTAGAGTCTAAACATAAAATTGATAGTAGCTTTAGTGTTTCGTCTATGACGGATATTATTTTTCTGCTATTAATATTTTTTATGCTAACCAGTTCATTTATAACACCTTCTGGTTTGCCTGTAAATTTACCCACCACTAAAAAATCTAAAATAGTGATGCAAAAAACCTCGGTAACGATTACCAAGGATTTAAAATATTTTATAAATAATAGGCGAGTGGTAGCATCTAACTTAGAACGTGAACTGGCTAGAGAAGTTAGTGGGAGTGAAGCCATTATTACGCTTCATGTAGATAAATCAGTGCCTACCGAATACCTTGTGAAGGTAGCTGGTATTGCCGCTTCGCTAAATGCCAAAGTATCTATTGCTACCAAACCGAGTAAATAATGCAACAAACGGATAAAGAAAAGAAAAATAAGCAGGTGGGGGCCATTATTTCGGTAGGGGTTCACGTAGTGCTATTTTTACTTTTCTTATTTATGGTAGCTTGGCGAGCTCCCGACCCTCCACTGCCCGAAATTGGGATAGAATTAAACTTTGGATTGGATGATGCAGGCACAGGAGAAGATCAACCCGAGCCTTTTACTACCCCTGCTGATACTGATTCGGAAGAAAATGCGGCTCCTGATGGTATGGAGGAAGTGCCAGAGGAAGTAGTTGAAGATCAAGTTCCGGTAACGGCTGAACCTATTAGTGCCCCTACCGAATCTACAGAAGCACCCACAGACGAAGTGGTGAATGAGGTAACTAATACCCAAGAATCGCCCGATGTGGTAAAAGAAACCCCTGTACCCGAAACTAAAAAAGAAGAAGTAAAAAAGCCTGAGGAGAAGAAAGAAGAGACCCCTAAATTACCGCCTGTGCTTTATCCAACTAATAAAACAGGGGCAGGCGGCAAAGAGGGCAAAGCCAATACCGCCCAAAATGCGAATCAAGGAGACCAAGCCAATGCGGTAGGCGATCAAGGTGATAAAGATGGGACAGTTGATTCTCGTGCCTTGTATGGTAATGCAGGTGGGGGCGGAGGAGCTGCTCTCCAAATGAGTGGTTGGATGTGGGATGCTAAGCCTAATCCTAAAGATACTTCTTCTGAAAGTGGAAAGCTTGTTTTTCAGGTGGTGATAGATGACAAAGGAAATATTATTCGTGTAAAAACGGTTGAAAGTGGCGTAAGCCCAACTGTAGAAAAAATTTACAGAGATGAGGTGATGAAACTCACCTTTTCTAAAACCGCTGGATCTTCTGTAGCAAGTACGTCAACGGGGATCATTACTTTTAAAATTAAGGCAAAATAACCTCCTTATCAATTGCCTGAAAACGAAGTAGAAACCTCTTTCTCGGACTTAGAAAAATTGTATTCTATTTCTTGTTCACTAAACCCCATTAATCGTAATTTTTCAATCAAAGCAAGCCGTTGGGCTCTAATTTTTAATCCTTCCTTGGTTTTATCTTTCAATATTACTTGATTGTCCATTGGTAAAAATTATCTTTTTTAAAATAGTTAAAATAGATGTTTTGGGTTTAATTATAAATAGGAAAAGCCCAAGTTAGGTAACCTCGCTTTATTGCAAATTCTAGTTCTGCCTAACCTGAATAATTCATGAATAATCTATTACGCATTCCAATTACCTGCCATTTAAGCATACCGACTAGAGTATGGTACAGGCTTTGCTCGAATTTTGGTACTCAACGAGTGGTACTAAAAGTAGATGGGCCTGAAATTGGAGGGCAGCCAATTTACTATATTGAGGATAAAAATAGAAAGAGGCGAGTTGAATCCTTAAAAACAGTTGATAAAAATAACATTGAAAGTATTAGCGGGTTAAAGGGCGAGGGTGCAACAAAGCTTTATGGAGAAGAAGGTAAAAATGGGGTGGTCCTTATTTATTTAAAGAAAAATAAATAAGGAGGGTTAAATTTTGAAATTTGGGCTCGGCTGAGCCCAGAGATTACCGAGTCTTACGCTCGGTAATGACGTTCGTCTCTAGCCTAGTTAGTTGAGTCCACTCCGAAAACACCTAAAACCAAAAAAGTTTCTTTTGGGCATATTTTCACCTTTTTTAATCCGTTGATGCCCAGGCATCAACGAATCTCAAAAAATGAAAATCTACTCCAAAATAACTCTTTTTTGAAAATTGTCTGTTTTCGGAGTGGACTCTTAGTTATATCTTTCTAAACTTAGTTTTTAGGATTTAAAATATTATTAATTCTAACCACGGCATCTTGCAAGTGGTATTTCGACATACGGTTGGAGGTTCTAGGGATGGCTGCATTAATCTCGTTTTTTAAAGTCTTTAATTGGTAGCGAACCACAGGTCTTATATCCGACATTTCTACATTCACATTTGTACGTTTTACATACTTTTTAAATTGCTCAGGAACTGGCTTTTGCTCTTCAGTCATTAATTCTTGCATTCGGGCTAGATAGGAGCGTTGTAAATTTCTGCGATACACATCAATGGTTCTGCCTCTACCCAATTCAGACCATACACCTTTTCTAAGGTCTGTCATCATTTCAGATAGTGAATACGCTTTTTTGCCATTTAGTGCCTCGTTCTCAATCATTCGTTCCATTCTACCAAAATCAAGAATGTTGGTTAATGTGCGAATTTGGTATCCTCCTAACCGTTCAACAGAGCCTGCAAATTCTACCTTGTTAAAAATTTGGGCATCAATAAGCCAGGTAGGCGTAGCAAATAGCTCTTGATTAACAAATTTTAAACAGGCTTTTTGGTGAGATTTAGCAACGTGCGTGTAAACAGGCCCTGCTTGATTAGATGTTTTATAAATTTGATATACACCCCCAATGTTGCTAGTAACATGACCCATATAGCGGTTATATTGCGATAATACCTGCCCATACATCGTTTTTAAATTAGTATAATCTTTCCCCTCTTCGGCAGTCCACTCAATTAATTTAGGAACAATTATTTTTAAGTTAGCAATGCCATAATTACTTGCTTTAATGGCATCGTTGCCTAAATCTTCTGTTTGTGAGCTGGGGTCTATTACGCCAAATTGTTGGCTTCCAAAACGGTACAGTGGATCGCCCTCATGTTCCAATATCCACTTGTCTAAAGTCGTTTTCTCATCATCAGCGGTTTTGGCTTCTAAAATAGGTCGGTAACCCCACGAAATGGCATATTTATCATAAATGCCAATATTTGGCATTAGGGCAACATCTTTATCACCTGGTTGCGCTACATAATTAAATCGGGCATAGTCCATAATAGAAGGAGCCGTTCCAAATTTTTTCGTAAAACTGGCAGACCTCAAAGAGTCAACCGGATAAGCGGAACTTGCCCCCATATTATGTGGTAGCCCTAATGTGTGGCCTACTTCGTGAGCCGATACAAAACGGATTAATCTTCCCATAACCTCATCTTTTAAGGCAGTAGTTTGTGCGCTTGGGTTAATGGCTGCTGTTTGAATAAAATACCAGTTTCGTAGCAAGGTCATTACATTATGATACCAGTTTATATCCGACTCTAAAATTTCACCAGACCTTGGGTCGCTCACATGTGGGCCGTTTGCATTAGGAATAGGAGATGCCAAATAGCGTACAACCGAATAGCGTACATCTTCAGGGCTCCAATTGGGGTCTTCTTCCTTAGTTGGAGGGTCTTTGGCAATAATGGCCTCTTTAAATCCTGCAGCTTCAAAAGCTACTTGCCAATCTTCAATACCCTCTTTTATATATTGTCGCCATTTTTTAGGGGTAGCCCTATCTATGTAATATACAATCTGCTTTTTAGGCACAACCAACTCTCCTCGTTTAAATTTTTCCATGTCCTCCTCACGCACTTCTAAACGCCAACGATCGAGGTATTTTACCGTATGGCTTTCGTGGTTTTCTAACCCATAATCAACTTGGCCTCTTGCAAACCATCCTACACGCTGATCGAAATTTCTACGTTTCATTGGCTCTTTAGGTAGCAACACCATCGAGTTGCTCATTTCTACCGATACTAAACCTGTATTTTTATTGGATGGAGGGTTGCTTGCCGCATAGGTTTTTACACTCCTAGTTTCTATATTAAGAGGATAACTCCTCATCGTTTCAATATAAGTTCTGTCCCCGTCTAATTTGGTTATTTTATACTGTTTTCTTCTGCTTTGAGGAAAACCCAATGGTTTTACATCTTTTTTAAACAAAGGAGTTACTTCAATAACAGTTCTGGTAGAGTCTTTCGAAATCGCTTTAATAGGAAAGGCATAGAGTACCGGTTCAAAATTGGAGTTAACAACAGCTTCGTGTATAGGCAAAGAATCTGCGGCTACAACATCGTGCGATACCACGCGTAATAAAATTTGGTCATCTTGTTTTTGCCACCGTAGTACTTGTGTGTTTGCTTTTCCGCCACCAAAGCCTATGCCCGAGGCTGTTTTGGCTATTCTTGTAACCATTAGCATTTCTCTTCCTAAAAGGCTATCGGGTATTTCGTAGAAATATTTGCCCTTAATTTGATGGATGGTAAATAGACCTTGATCGGATTTTGCCTCTTTGGTTATTACTTCTCCATAAGGTTTAATCCCATTCTTGTCTTTGGGTTTTTCTTCTTTTTTCTCCGTAGGAGCAGCTTCTTTTGATTTCCGTTTTTTCTTTTTTTGTGCTTCTGCGCCAAATACGATGCTTAGAGCTAACAATAAGAGGAGTATATGCTTCATTATTAAGATTTTAATTTAGCTCAAGAATAACACAATTGAATTGAGCCAAGGCTAAAAATTATATTTATGGTAAATAATAATGCTAGGAGGTGGATTTAAGTAAAAAAAATAGAGGCCTAAACGTGGTGTTTAGACCTCTATCAAAACAATAAGATTACTTTTAGGATACCTCTATTAATTTCTTTTGAAATTCGAACGCAGGTGTTTTTTTAGATACAAAGCATCAAAAACAGGGCGAAAGTCCAGTGGACTTTTGAGCCAGCTTGTGCGGTGGGAGCATCGCTAAATGAGTATTTTGATAACACAGTAGCTGAAAAAAAGACCAAGTTGGCAAACAAAATGGAGTTAATAGAGATGCCCTTTAGCCTGTATAACATTTTGTCGCTAATTATTTATATTGTTATTTTAGAAGTAGGTAAGAAAAGTAAGTTTTTTTTTCAAAATTATGCCCCCCAAATAAACGCTTCGGGAATCTGTGGTTAAGTGCTTAAGCACATGCAAAGAAAAACAAACACTTACGTCATTCCTGCGCAGGCAGGAATCCGCCCTGTAGGATGTTACAACTAATAAAGACTGATTAAAATTTATTATAGCCATAATGTTTAATCTCTTTTCATATCTACAGATTCCTGCCTGCGCAGGAATGACGATTTCTATTTTACTTTTCTTTTTAATATAGGTTAGGGGGCTTACACAAAATGGTTTTAAACTAAAACGACAAAATGTTATGCACCCTGCCCTTTACATCATCACTTCAAAAGGTGCTTTTACCACCACATTACCCCATCGTAATTCAATACTGGCTTTAGTGCCATCTTTGCTGATATCAGCAATGTCTATCGTAAAAGTTTCTGTGGGTTGGTTAACCTTAGAAACGCTTCCTTTAAACCTAATTACATCTTTTGCCTCATTATATTGTGTGCCCCACGATAATTTGCTATTGATAATAATTGTCCACTCACTTGCTTCTGGAATAGCATACAAGCTATAGGTGCCGGCAGTTATTATTTTATCCTCAATTTTTACATCTTTAGAAAAAGTGATTTCGGTGGCTTGGTTAGCACCAGCCCGCCACACTTTGCCGTTGGTAATTAACGATTCAAGCGTTCTACCTTTGAGGCCTGGTCTGTGGTAGTCAATCTTAATTTCGGTAGTGCCAACTACTTGTGTAAGCACCGATTTAGGACTTGGCTGAAATTTTTGAGCAATGGCACTGGTCGAAACCAGTGCCATTACAAGGATTAATGCAGCAAAATTTTTCATCTTATAAAGATTTAATCAATTCTTCGTTACGTTTTATATAGCCAAAGTCTCCTCGTTCGCTTGCTTTTGCTAGTTCTAGCGACTGCTTAGCAGTTTCTTTTGCTCCTTTTTTATCTCCCATTTTAGCTTGAATTTTAGCTTTAGTATGTACATTCCAAAATTCTTTTGGGTGATTTTCCAAGTACATATCCATCCATTTTAATGCTTGGGCTAAATCCTTATCATTATTAAAATAATAATTGGCTGCAGCTACATAATTACGATCATTTACAACTGTTTTTGCTGCAATATCGGCCATTACGGCTTCATCAAAATTAACTTCGATACCAACCTTAACGGAGGTGTTTTCCCAAGTAAGTTGAATAGCTGCTTTTGTGTTATCTTCACTTATATCCGAAATGTTAAAGGTAAGATTTTCTACAGATTCAGTAAGTTTAGTAGGTTTTACAGTCACTTTTAGTTGGTTATCTTCCTCTTTATGCGCACTCATATTACCACCAATGCTTGTGTCTTTGTAAAAGATAACCGTCCAGTTATCCTTACCGGGAATAGTTAGCAGCACATATTCTCCAGCTGGTAAATCTTGGCCTTCTACTTTAATATCGGTACTTATTGTGATAATAGAACCCGAATTTGCACCTGTTCTCCATAGCTTGCCAAATGGCACCAAAAAATCATCTCCCTCACCAAATATTTTTCTTCCTTTTGCTTTAGGTCGAGCATAGTCAATGGTAATATCTGTTAATCCTACCTTTGAGTAGGTGCTGCCTTCTGGGCTGGAAGCCGGTGTAGTAATTTGTGCGTTAGCTCCAAGGTAAAATGTGGCTAACACTGTTAATAATAAAACTTTTTTCATAATTGATAGTTGTTTAGATTAGTCGGAAGTCTAACGTTAGAATTCCGTAGTTTAAATTTGATTTATTTTTAATGTTTTGTTCTCATTAAAATCCTGAGGCTAAGTCATCACCACGTGGGTCGGCAGCTCCTTCGAGCTTACCATTTTCTAATACTTTAACTGCATCTACGCGTCCAATGTTTCCTCTATCGAGTAGTTTATGCCCCATTTCTTTAAGTTTTTTAATATTTTCTTCTGATAGTGCTCCTCTTTCGTACATAATTACATCTGGTAGCCATTGGCTATGTGTTCTAAGTGCATTTACCGATTCTTGCATGGTCATATTAAACGCAAGCACATTTATAATAGATTGAAATACAGAGGTAATAATAGTTGCTCCTCCAGGGGAGCCTGTAACAAGTAATAGTTTGCCATTTTGCTCTACAATAGTAGGGGTCATAGATGAGAGCATTCGTTTACCGGGTGCAATGGCATTGGCTTCGCCACCTACCAAGCCAAACATGTTAGGAACACCAGGTTTTACACTAAAGTCATCCATTTCGTTGTTTAGTAAAAATCCTGCTTTGCCAACTATTACCCTTGAGCCAAAGGCGCCATTTAGTGTAGTAGTTATTGCTACGGCATTTCCTTCGGCATCAATAATGGAGAAATGGGTAGTTTGGTCACTCTCTAATAGTATTTTACCACTGCCTATGCTATCAGAGGATGTAGCTCGCTCTGGATTGAAACTCTGCATCCTTTCTTTATTATAGCTAGGTGTTGTTAATTGCTTGATGGGTACATCGTAAAAGTCCATATCGCCTAAATACTCGGCTCTATCTGCATATACTCTACGTTCCGCTTCAGTTAAAAGATGTACATATTCGGCAGAATTATGGCCAAGTTTTTTCAAATCATACGCTTCAACACTTTGCAATAATTGAGTAAGTGCAATGCCTCCACTTGAAGGCGGAGGCATAGTAATGATTTTAGCATCTTTATAGCTACTAATTACAGGTGTACGCCAGATAGAATGGTAATTATTTAAATCTTCTTGGGTAATAAAACCTCCACCTCTTTTCATTTCTTCAACAAGCAGGGTGGCAGTTTCACCTTCATAAAACCCCGCTCTCCCATTATCTCTTATACGCACAAGCGTGCTTGCCAGCTCTAAGTGGTATATCGTATCTCCTACGTTCCATTCTTTAAGCAAATGAGTAGGTTCAATAGTGTTAAGCTCTTTTAATGATTTGTTTATTCGGTTAAATCCATCGGCTTCACGTTTGGTTACAGCAAAGCCTATGGTAGCCAAATCAATGGATGGCTGTACTAACTCGGCCCAAGGAAGCGACCCATATTTTCTATGCGCTTCCACCATTCCATCAACCGAGCCTGGCACACCTGCTGCTAAATGACCACGAGTACTTAGGTCTTTAATTACATTATCAGCCGAATCGAGGTACATATTTCTATGTGCTTTGGCCGGAGCCATTTCTCTAAAATCTAGTGTGTTGGTGCTGCCGTCACTTGCTCGATATACCATAAAGCCACCACCGCCAATATTACCCGCAAAAGGAAAAACTACGGCCAAGCTAAATTTTACAGCTACCGCAGCATCAACTGCGTTGCCCCCTTTGGCTAATATAGCCTTACCAACATGAGAGGCAATAGGATGAGCCGTAACCACCATGGCATTTTCGGTAATAAGACCAGTTTGTGCTGGCTTTTCTTTTTTTGTATTACAACTTAAAAAAAGGAAGAGTGTAAATAAAGTAAAAATAGATTTTTGCATAGCATTTTTAATTTGGGCTTGAAACTACAAAAAATTGGTTAACTACAAAATTGTATATTTGTTTACCTAAGTAAAGATTATGCCTACAAAACGAGAAAGAAATGCAGCTAGAATTAAATACGAGTCGTTAAAATATGTCTTAAAAGAGTCTGAGCGAAGAAATTTTGCTGAAATACAAGTAGTGGAAATATGCAAATATGTTGGAATAAGTAAAGTAACCTTTTTTAAATATTTTACATCAAAGGTAAATTTATTACTTTATTATCGAAGCGTACTTACACTAAAGTTGATTTTAAAACTAACCGAATCTAATTTGGAGGGAATGAAAGCACTGAATGTAATTGTGCAATACTTTGCTGCGGAGTATGTAAAGAGGCCATCAATGGTTTTAGGCCTTATCCATTATTTTACCGATTCTACAAGCTATGTAAGCCCTATTGCAGTTAAGCCAGCGGAGCGATTACTGTTTTTTCCAGAGGCTGCAGAGCTGAATTATGAAATTATTTCGTTCGACCAATTGGTAGAGCAGCAAATGTTGGATATTGTATTTAAAAAACAGACTACTTTAAGCGTTAATTCTCAGCAATTGAGCGAAGTGTTTATAGCTACACTTTACGGAACAATTGTGGTATGTAGAATAAAAAAAGTGGATTATGTTTCGATGTTTTTCTTTCAAGTATTGGGCACTATTTTTCCTGGCATTAAAGGTTAAGGCACCTCTATTAATTGCTTGTGTCCACTGGCTTTCTCTAATGATTTAGTAAATTATATAGCTCCTGAACACCTTCGGTTGCTTTTTTATTAATAAAAGTAATGCTATCTGTATTCATATCTGGGTTGCCCGGGTCGATTACATAAATGGGGGTTTTGGGGCTACTATAATCAATAAGCCCGGCTGCCGGGTAAACCACCATTGAAGTACCTATAATTACTAAAATATCGGCTTTCTGCACTATTTTAACTGCGTTAACCATTTCGGGTACTTCCTCGCCAAACCAAACAATATGTGGGCGTAGCTGCGAGCCAAGCTCACATTTATCACCCATATTTAATTCTGATCCATCAATAGGATAAATAAGGCTGGCTTTTTGGGTGCTTCGCGCTTTAAACAATTCGCCATGTAAATGCAAAACGTGAGTTGAGCCAGCTCGTTCGTGCAAATTATCTACATTTTGGGTAATAATTTGTACTTCATAATGCTTCTCAAGTGCCACTAGTAATTGATGTGCTTTGTTAGGATTGGCTTTTAGTGCATCTTTTCTGCGCATATTATAAAAATTTAGCACAAGTTTTCGGTTGGCTTTCCAAGCTTGTGGCGTTGCTACTTCCATTACATCGTGCCCTTCCCACAACCCACCAGAATCTCTAAAGGTAGCAATGCCGCTTTCTGCACTTATGCCTGCACCTGTTAATACAACTATTCGCTTCATATTTTAGTATAAGATATGACTATTGAGTGGACAAAGGTATTATTAGTAAATTAATATTATGCATGTGTTTATAAAATAAGGTTGAGTAAACCTATTTAATCATTACCTAAATGACTTAAAAGTATGAATTGAATATTATCGATTTTGCGGTTCTCTAAGTTTAAGCTTTTATCTCCAGCATGGGCATAGACTATTGTCTAATATTAGGCAATAGTCTATTATTGTACTATTGTGTGGTTTGCAAAAAAATCATATCACTAATTAAATTTTTAATATATTATTTATGAAAAGAAAGTTACTAATACTTGTAATTGTGCCACTATTGCTGTCAATTGGAGTAGCATTTTTAGTATCTGCTTTAAAAATAAAGAAGGAGGGTGAGCAAGCACTAGAGGAAAAGAGTTTGGCCATTTTAAGAAGAATGGAAGCTGTACGAACCTATGTTGCCAATCAAGGTTTACTAGAGGGTATAATAGAAGAAATAGTAGAGGAACACCCTGCTGGAAATTTGACGGACAAAGAAGTTGATAAAATAAAAAATCAGGTTCCTATTATTGCTTCCTGGAGAATAGGAAAAAAAGATTCTGACAAAGACAATTACGAATTTAGAATTGCAACCCCAAAGAATGTAGCTAGAAGCAAAAAAAATATTGCTACGGCTAAAGAATTAGAATTTATTAATGAGTTTTTAGAGACAAAAAAAGAACTTATAACTTATAAGAGTAAAGAAGAAAATAAGTTATGGGTAATGAAGCCCGTGTATATTCGAGAAAGTGAAAATTGCTTGGTTTGCCATGGTGCACCTGAGAATAGCCCTTATGGCAACGGTAAAGATGCTTTGGGTTATAAAATGGAAGACATGAAAGACGGAGATTTTAGAGGGTTGTTTATTATTAAATCGGATTTAGGTCCTGTACAAAAAAGTGCAAACGAAGCGATATTTGATATTGGGGTTTGGGGCTTAATTTTAGTTATTTTGTCTTCTATAGCTTCTTTTTTTTATGTAAACCATTTTACCAATACCTTAAAAAAAATTACACAAGTAATAACTTTAGTTGCTAGTGGCGATTTAACCCAAGAAATACGTGTAAATGCAAGCGATGAGTTGAAGATAATTAAAAATAGCATAAACAATATGCTTAATAAGCTCAAGGAGGTGATTACACAGGTAGATGGTGCTACACATCAAATAACGAATGCAAGTGTAGAAATGAATGCTGCTTCTCAGCAAGTGTCAGAAAGAGCTAACGAGCAAGCAAGCTCAGTCGAAGAAGTGTCAACTTCAATGGAGCAAATGGTTGCCAGTATTCAACAAAATACGGGCAATTCTCAAGAAACAGAAAAAAGAACGATGGCCGCTACAGAAAGCCTTCTTAAAAGTAGTAAATCTGTTAATAGAACAGTTGCTTCTATGGAAAGTATTAATGAGAAAATTTCTATTATTGGCGAAATATCGCAGCAAACTAACTTATTGGCACTAAATGCAGCGGTAGAGGCCGCTAGAGCAGGAGAGTACGGAAAAGGGTTTGCAGTAGTTGCAGGAGAAATACGAAAACTAGCTGAGCGTAGCCAACAAGCAGCCAGTGAAATAGATGAGGTGTCTAACTCAAGTGTAGAAATTGCGCAAGAATCAGGAAAAATGTTAGATGAGGTTCTGCCACAAATTCAAAAAAATGCTAGCATGGTAAGAGAAATTGCAGCCGCTAGTATTGAGCAAAATACTGGAGTAGGGCAAGTGAACATTGCTATTCAGAGGCTTGACCAAATTGTGAAACAAAATGCCACTGTTGCTGAAGAAATGGCAGCAAGTTCTGAAGAGTTAAATGCACAGGCTGAAATGCTGAAAGAAACTATTTCGTACTTTAAATTAGAAAAAAAGCACATTTCTGTCAAGAAAAAAAGTGCCAAGGAAAAATAGAAAATGCGACTAAACACGTTTTAAAACCTTAATTTGGCGAAAGGCGTTAGTATTTATTTTTCATTTTTGTTTTAATATGAATATCAAAAAATTACTTAAACTTGCATTAGCATTAATTGCTATTATTTTATTGGTTCTTATTGTCTTTTATTTTTGGGCTTCATCGCCTAATTATTCTAAAAAGGAGTACTCACAATTAATAAAGAATGATTACCCTGAAATAATTGATAACGACTCTGTTTATAGCATAATAACGTATAATATAGGCTATTTAAGTGGTATGACCAATAACCTGCCTGTAGCAAAAACAAAATTATTATTTAACAATAATTTACTAAAGGTATATCAGGAGTTTGACCGCATTAAAGCCGATATAATTTGTTTTCAGGAGATTGATTACCATTCAAAACGATCGTATTATGTTAATCAGCAACAAGAGCTTCAAAAAATAGGCTATAATTATGTTTTTCAAGCTGTAAATTGGGATTTAAAATACCTGCCCTATCCTTATTTTCCTATAAAATTTCAATTTGGAGAAATGCTATCAGGACAATCCATTTTAAGCAAGTATCCGCTAGCAGATGCCGAACGAATTGTATTGAGCCGAGTAGCAAACAGCCCTTTTTATCGCGATGCTTTTTATTTAGACAGGCTAGCACAGGTTTGCAAAATAGTAATAGATGGCAAAACCGTGGTATTAATAAATGTACACTTAGAGGCCTTTGATGAAATTACAAGAACCAATCATGTAAATTATATAGTAAAACTCTATCGTACATATAAAGACCGTTTTCCAGTGCTTTTAACAGGCGATTTTAACAGTGACATTTCGCATGATAATGCCGCCATAAAATCCATTTTGGGTATTTCAGGCATAAAATCAGCAGTTAATGTACATAAAAAAACATTTTCATCGGTTTCACCAACCGAGCGGCTGGATTATATTTTTTATAATGAAAAATATATTGAATTAAAAAGTGCTAAAATCCTTACTTCTTTTGGTGATGCATCGGATCATTTGCCAGTAATAATGGAGTTTAAATTAAAATAATAACTTTGTTTCTCCACTTCTCTCCCCACCAAATAGTATAGTTATTAGCGGTACAGGTCAGTTATATCAGACGCGCAAATTTGAATAAACAATTTACTCATTTTTTCAGTAATATCTTTAAAATAGACTTCTCCTTTTTCTTTTTGTCAAGCTTTGGTTCTTCGTTAGTAAAGTTATTCGAGCGTTAACTGGGTTGAAGTAGATGGCTATTCGGTTAACAAATGATGTTTTTTGAAATATTAGCTAGCAACAAAAATAATGAAACAATAGATTGTTGCTTAATTTAGAAACGATACGTAGCTTTATAATTAATTATTTCCTTACAAAACCTTTTTTAATGAAGAGCATAATATTTTCAATATTGGCAGCTACGTTTTTTGTGCAACTAAGCTTTGCTCAAAAAGCAACGATAGTAGAAAAAAAGATACTAATGAAAACATATATGTTTTCTGATCCTAATCCAGTGCCGGATATGGAAAAAAATTACCCCTATTTTAAGTTTGATGGATATACCAATACCGCTACACAGCAAGAATGGAATATGGTAGTACTTGAAAACGACTACATTAAAGTGTATGTAAATACCGATGTAGGAGGAAAAATTTGGGGAGCTATTGAAAAATCTACCGGAAAAGAGTTTTTGTATTATAACGATGTAGTTAAGTTTAGAGACGTAGCACACCGTGGTGCATGGACATCCGGTGGGTTGGAATTTAACTTTGGCATTATGAGCCACGTCTCTACCTGCGCTACACCGCAGGACTATGTAATAAAGGAAAATGCAGATGGAAGTGTTTCTTGTGTTATTGGTGCCATTGATTTGCATACCGGAACAAAATGGAATGTGGAAATTAATCTTCAAAAGGATAGAGCTTATGTAGAAACTCGAGCTTCTTGGTTTAATACAGGCAACTTACCAGTGTCGTCTTATCACTTTTCTAATGCAGCCGCAAAAGCCGATGGAAACCTAGAATTTATCTATCCCGGAGACCATTACATAGGGCATCAAGGTGAAGTTGGGGACTGGCCAGTTGAAAACGGCAGAGAAATATCGTTTTATAATAATAATAATTTTGGCAGCTATAAATCGTACCATGTACTTAATGGGTACGCCAATTTTATGGGAGGGTATTACCATAATGATGATTTTGGTTTTGGCAATATCCGCAATTATGATGAAATGCCCGGCAAAAAACTATGGATTTGGGGGCTGGCCGATGAAGGTATGATTTGGGAAGACTTATTAACAGATACCAAAGGGCAGTATATCGAATTTCAAACTGGTAGCATGTTTAATCAGGCCATGTCAAAAAGTAGTTTAACCCCGTTTAAGCATAGAGAATTTATACCTTACGACAGCGATTTATCAACAGAGTTATGGTTTCCTCTAAAAGAAACAGGAGGAATGGTAGCAGCCACAAAGTATGCAGTACTTAATGTTGAAAGGAAAAACAAAACGTTAGCAATCCGGTTAAGTGCACTGACTCCTCTTAATACCGAGTTAGTTGTAAAAGCAGGGGGTAAAAAAGTTTCAACAAAAGTGATAAAACTCCAACCACTTGAATTGACCACACTAGAACTACAATTAGAGGAAAAGCAGGATTTTACGGTTGAATTGGGCAATTATTTACTGTTTTACTCATCAAAAAAAGAAGAGGTTATTGTTGACCGACCATTGGAGGCCAATAAAGACTTTGATTGGGATTCGGCTGAAGGGTTGTTTACCAAAGGAATAGAACTGGAAAAGTTGCAATCTTTTACAGGTGGCGGTCAGGCAAACAGAAAAGCACATAACCTATACCTTAAAAGTTTGCAGTTAAACCCAGCTTATGCACCGGCATTAAACAGGCTGGCCTTTAGTTTTTACCGAAGAATGCAGTACGAACAGGCATTGCAGTACACCCTAAAATCATTGGCAATAAATACGTACGATGCCGAGGCAAATTACCTGTTTGGTATTATTAATGCCAAATTAGGCAAAACAGCCAATGCAAAAAGCGGGTTTTCAATTGCAGCAAAATCTACTACATACCGTACTGCTGGCTATACCGAACTTGCAAAACTGTACCTGCAAAAAAACAGGTACGAGCGAGCCATTGAGTTTTCGAATAAAGCCTTGGCATTTAATACGTATAATGTGGTAGCTCTTGAAATACAAGCAGTAGCTTACCGACTAAAAGGCGAACAAACTAAGGCAGACAATATATTGGTTAACCTTTATGCCCTTGATAACACCAGTGCTTTTGTTACAAACGAGCAAATAATAAGTGGAAAAAACCCACAGAAGAGCCTGACAACTTTAATTACCAATGAACTGCCAGCAGAATCGTACATACAGTTAGCACTAAAATACAAAACGTTTGGGCGTATTAACGAAAGTGTTGCTGTGCTAAAAGCCGGACCCAAACAAGTTACCTTATTGCTCTTATTGGCCTACCTCGATGTTGAAAACAGGGATGAGTGGCTTACACAAGGATTGAACGAATCTCCAGAGTTGGTTTTTCCTTATAGAACTCAAACCTATGAAGCCCTAACCGAATTGATAAAAACAAATAACAGTTGGCAACTAAAATATTATGCCTCGTTAGTGCTTTGGAAAAAAGACCTTTACGAGCAGGCAAAGGAGTTAATAAACCAATGTGGAGATCAACCCGATTTTGCTCCCTTTTACTTGGCCAAGGCAAAATTATTTTCAGAGGATAAGGGTGTAGTAAAAGCATCCTTGAGCAAAGCAAAATCGCTTGCGCCAAATGATTGGCATGTAAACCTTGCGCTTATAGAACAGTATATGAAAGACAAAGAGTACACATTGGCTGCAAAATATGCCAAGAGTAGCTTTGCTAAAAACCCCGAGCGTTCTATGCTGGGCATGAGATATGCAGACGCATTGCTTAAAGAAGGAAAGTTAAAAAAAGGGATGGCCTTTTTAGATAAATTTGAAGTAATACCTTTTGAAGGAGCTGTTGAAGGAAGGCAGATTTACCATGAAACGGCTATCAGACTTGCTTTTGAAGCTTTTAAAAAGAAAGAGTATAGCACTGCCATTAAATATGTAAATAAAGCTACAGTTTGGCCAACAAACATTGGTACAGGCAAGCCATTTAATGCAGATGAACGGCTTGAAAACGCCATTATTTCGTATTGTTATCAAAAAATGGGTAATACGGCAAAAGCTGATGAATACCGTGCAAAGCTAGTTGCCTATCAGGTAAAAGATGACCAAATAGAAAACTCAATGCTTTACTTACAGGTGGAGGCTCTAAAAGGAAGTGGAAAAGAAAAAGAAGCTACACTATTGACAGACAGTGCTTTAAAAGAAGACTCAGGAAATGAGTATGTTCGATGGGTAAAATCTACACAAGAAGAAGGATACCCCGGAAACGAGTGGCTAAAAAAACTAAAACAAACAGCTAATTCTAAACCATTAGATAATTCATTTTTATTACTTTTAGATTACCTAGATATTATTAAAAATAATTAATCTAATATTTGTGAAAGCACTTTTTTACTTTTTTGTATTTGTCCAGTTTCGCTTTAAGGTTATAGTAATTATTATCTGTCTTTTATCTTTTTCGAAAGGATACGCACAATATGATTACAGAAAAGCAGCCATTATTACACATAATAACGATACAATTTTTGGTTTAATAGACTACGGAAATAACAGAAGCAATTCGTCCTTTTGCCTGTTTAAAGCAAGCACTACTTCAAAACCTGTAAAATACCTGCCTGATGATATAACAGGATATTTTTTTGCAGACTCAAAATGCTATACAAGCAAAATTGTTAAAATCAATGGCATTTCCACAACTATTTTTATGGAATACTTGCTAAATGGTATAGTTGATTTATACTTTTATAAAGACACACATAACTTTGGTTTTTATTTTATTGAAAAGGAAGAAAAATTATATGAGTTAGTTAATGAAGAAAAAGAATTTTTCTACAAAAAAAGGTATTACTCAAAACAAACAAAAGAGTATATAGGAGTGTTAAAATATTTAACTAAAGATTCTCCTGAAATTTCTAAAATCATTGAAAAATCAAGTTTAAATCATAAATCATTAATAGAAATAACAAAAAATTATCACCAAAATGTTTGCGATAGCTATGAATGTATCATTTATTCAAGAAAAGAGGACAAAGTAAATGATGCTAAATGGATTTTTAAAATAGGGTTATCAATGCAGTATAATAGCCCTAAGTACTTAACAAACGAATTGAGAATAGCAGCAGGGGGTAATTCTCCCGTTATATTATACAATAATATAACAACTCCCAATAGCTTAAAAAGCCAAAACAATATGTTCTCTCCAGGAATTTATATCAATGTAACGCACAATTGGAGGTCGTCTTTTCAGCTAGAATTTTGGCATGAAAACATGTCGTTTAGCAACGAGCAGGCTTTGTTCAAAATTCAGAGTTTTTCACTTCCTATATTATTTAAAAGAGAGTTCTTTGCTCATAAAAAGTTGAAACCCTTTTTAGGCTTAGGCTTTGCATTTAGATATTATTATAAAACAGATGTTACTAATTATCAATTACAGCATGAATTCAATCTTTTAACATCAAGTACCAGACAAATTATCAATAACTCCATTATAATCATTAACGAATATGAAAACAGAGATTACAACACTAACTTTAATGAGAAGGACGTTTTGTTGAACAATGAAAATAAAAAAATGCTGGGTAAACGGTGGACATCATACTTAATACTGAGTGGAGGCTTAGCTCTGGCTGTATCAGATAAAAGTAATATTAATTTAGAGTTACGGTATAGTGCAAGTAAACCCTTTAGTTATAAAAAACGTATCGATGCTGTTTATAGATTAACTTCCGAAGTTAATTTGTCAGGGTTTTCTGCTATTCTAAGTTATAATTATAGATTAGGTAATAAGAAAAAAGAGTGAGTTTTTAACCTAAAAGTAATATTGAAATTATTAAAATCTTAAATTCAACTAATAAATGAAACAGATAAAAGTATATTTAAACCTGATTTTAATCACACTTTCTATTACAACTATACAGTGTAATCAGAAAAAGAGTACAACTTCTGAAAACACAAATACCTCAGAGGTTAGCGATACTTACACCATGGCTGATTTTAAAACCGTTCGTAAGGTTGATACACATGTTCATATTAAAGCCGAAACCAATACAGTAGTAAATTTGGCTCGTGCCAATAACTTCGGGCTGTTAAACATTGCCGTAGATGTACCAGATTTTCCTCCTGTAGAGCAGCAAGTGGCCATTGGGAAAAAACTCTTAGAGAAAAACCCAGAGATGATGGCATTTAGTACAGCATTTACTTTAACCGACTGGGATAACCCAAATTGGTCAAATCTTGTTATTAAACAATTAAAGGAAGATTTTGAGAATGGAGCCAATTCGGTAAAAGTATGGAAAAACATAGGAATGGAAGCCAAAGATAAAGATGGAAACCTGATCTTTCTGGACGACCCAAAATTTGACCCCATTTTTAAATTTATAAAGGACGAAGGCAAGGTATTACTTAGCCATGCCGGAGAACCTAAAAATTGTTGGCTGCCACTTGACTCTATGACCGTAAATAACGACCGTAACTACTTTAGAGATCATCCTAAATACCATATGTACCTGCATCCTGATATGCCCTCTTATGAAGATCAGATAAAGGCAAGAGATAATATGTTGGCCAAAAATTCCAGTCTGCCGTTTGTAGGCGTGCATATGGCAAGCCTCGAATGGAGTGTAGATGAAGAAGCAAAGTTTCTAGATCGTTTCCCCAATGCCAGCATGGACTTGGCAGAGCGAATGAGCCACACACAGTACCAGTCTCAGAAAAACAGAAAAAAAGTCCGTGATTTTTTTATAAAATACCAAGACAGAATTTTGTATGCAACCGATTTTCAGGAAAGCACAGAAACTGTGCCGGAAGAGCTGAAAAAGTATATGATGGAAGTTTGGTTAAACGACTGGAAATACTTTAACACCAATGAGATGGTAACAGTGCCTCAACTGGATACTCCTGTACAGGGCTTGGCTTTGCCAAAACAAGTGGTGGATAAAATTTACCGTTTAAATGCCGAAAGGGTTTTTTCTACTGCATGGAAACCTGCGGATGAATAAGATGCCCAATTACTTTAATTTGCAATCAACATACGCAATTAGTAAGGTTTGTGGCGGATAGTTTTAACCCTTTAAATTTACATTTAGCGAATGACATTAGTTAAATGGTTGCTTCTGGTGTATTTTACCTGGATAGCGGCAAGCATACAAGCACAAGAACGTGTAAAAGGAAAAGTTGTAGATGCAGATAATAACGAGCCCTTGGCTGGTGCAGTGTTTATTGCCACTGCCGATAGTACAGTATTAGCCATAGCCGATAATTCAGGAAATTTTGAACTTGATGCCCAACCACATCAAGTGGTAGTTTATTTTCTGGGATACGAAAGAAAAACAATCACGTTACCCAATAAAACCTTTTTTATAATTGCCCTTGAAGCAGACCCTCTTGAAATAGGAGAAGTGGTTGTAAATGCTTACAGAAACCCTGTAAAATTACTAGATGTGGCAGGTGATGTAACTGTTATCTCAAAACGAGATTTACTGCGCGATAATGAAGTGGCCATAACACCGGCACTCAACAGGATTCCGGGGGTGTATATGCATTCGGGTGCTTTAAATACCAATAGGATTACCATTCGTGGTATTGGTACCAGAACACTCTATTCAACCAATAAAATAAGAGCTTATTTAGACGAAATACCTTTAACCTCTGGCGATGGTGAAACTACCATAGAGGATATAGATTTGAGTATGATTGACAGAGTAGATGTAATCAAAGGCCCTGCGTCAAGTATATTTGGTGCAGGCTTGGGAGGCACAATAAATCTAATTTCTGCCGAACCCGATGGTAAGCATACCTTTTTGAGTGCTTCGTCAATGGTGGGTTCTTTTGGGTTGGTTAGAAACGTAGCAAAATTTGAGCATAGTGATGAACAAGGCAGCATAGGGGTGGTTTATAATAATACACAAAGCAATGGTTACCGCGATAATAATGAATATGACAGAAGCTCTATTACTGCTCTAGGTACTAAAAACGGAAAAGGAAGGCTTAGTTTTTTAGCCAGTTTTATTAAACTAAAAGCGTTTATACCAAGTTCGCTAGATAGTGCCAATTATATAAATAACCCAACTTCGGCCGCTTTTACCTGGGTAAATACACAAGGGTTTGAAGACTATAATAAAGGCATGTTTGGGGTGGGTTATGACATAAATATTAGCAAAAATATTCATAGTAAATCGAGTGTGTTTACAAACTTTAAAAATGCGTATGAACTTGCTCCTTTTGGAATATTTATTGAAGAGTCGCAGGCAATTGGAGCAAGAAGTAGCTTTACTTTTAACAAACTGCTTGCCAAAAACTGGCTAAAGGCAACTGTGGGAGGTGAATATTTTGTTGATTGGTATTATATTAGAAAATATAGAAATAATAATAGAGAAATAGGCGAAATTCTATCAGATAATAATGAGCGCAGAAGCTATTATAATTTGTTTGCACAAGTAGATATTTCGCTTTCTGCTAAAACGCTGCTATCAGCTGGTATTAACTTTAACCACACTAATTTTACCCTGCACGACCGATATGTTGCAGATAGCATTAATCAATCGGGCAATTATAAATTTGATTTGATAGTTTCGCCACGGCTGGCTATTAACCATAAATTAAACAAAAACGTATCGGTACATGCAAGCATCAGCCACGGGTTTTCAACCCCTACCTTGGCCGAAACATTAATGCCTAACGGGTTAATAAATACTGAAATAAAACCAGAAACAGGTGTTAGTTATGAAGCGGGCACACGGGGCTATTTTTTTAACAGAAAACTATTTATGGATGTGGCACTATATTCTATGCATATAAACAATTTGCTGGTAGCCCGAAGAACAGGGCTGGATGAATACGTAGGCGTAAATGCCGGAAAAACATTGCATAACGGAATCTCAACAACACTAAATTATACCCTGCTTAAAACGAGCAAGGTGAGGGCAGGTAGCTTTATTGCGTACTCGTTTGCTAATTATAAGTTTCAGGAGTTTGTGGATGATGAAAAGGGAGATTTTTCTGGTAATAAGCTTACAGGAACACCTGCACATATTGCTAATGCCGGTATAGATGTAGCATTTTTAGTTGGCTTATACGGAAATGTAAATTTTAACTATACAGGAAAAATGCCAATGAACGATGCCAATTCAAAGTATTCCGAAGCTTACTCGTTGTTAAATGCCAAAGTTGGCTATCAAAAAAAGATGGGTAACCTTACCCTTGACATTAATGGAGGTGTAAACAATATACTGGATAAGCAGTATGCTTCTATGATATTAATCAATGCCAGAAGTTTTGGAGGAAAGCCACCCCGCTATTATTACCCGGGTTTGCCAATCAACTATTATGGGGGATTTTCGGTTAGCTATAGGTTTAATTAGTTTTTACTTAAAACGTAACTATTCAGCCATTAAAGCTACCTTTTTAGCCACTAAGGCACTAAGCCTCCAAGTTTCACAAAATTTTATATGTGTTAAGTTAATACTTTGTGGTTCTTTGCCCGCCAACCTGGCGGGTGGTGGCTATGTTTTTTCGGCTGAATAGGTACCTTAAAATACTAATTTTCCTTTCCTCACTCAGAGTCACCAGCCAACTGGTTGGTGACTCTGAGGATGCGTAACCAAAACACCGTTCTACACTTTTTTAATTTCAGGTTGCTTATTAATAGTTAATTCAAAAACATCATTGCGGCTATAATGTCCGGTAACATCAAAATCCATTCGGCTTCGTACCACTTCCTCCAAGTCAATTTCGGCTGTTATTATGCCTTCTTTATCGAACAGTGGGGCTGCAAGTATTTTTCCCATAGGAGATATAATTACACTTCCACCTCTGGAGAGTACCTCGCCCTATTAACCGATCACGAATGGGAAGATAGGCAAAACAAGAAGATTAACAGATTGCTTAGCCAAGCGAGTTTTCGTCAAAAAGCCACCATTGTAGAGGTGAGTTATAGC
>JALSJD010000150.1 GCA_026989535.1 Cyclobacteriaceae bacterium | reverse complement strand
CATTAAAATAAACAGCAAAGGAAACTTAGCCATTGCCGACACTCAATTTTACAGAGTCTTACTTTGGAACGATAAAAACGAGGCCTTTACAAAACCTGCGGATATTATAATAGGGCAAAATAATTTTGATGATTGTGGGCAAAATCAATTTAGGCTTTCGCCTGAAAAAAACACACTTAACTGGGTATATGATGCCTGTTTTTATAAGGATGGCATCCTTATAAATGATACAGGCAACAGTAGAATTTTGGGTTTTGATACAATACCTAGTGTTAATAATAAAGAGGCTGATTTTTTAATTGGCAGACCTGATTATACAATAAGCAGCGAATACAAAGAAAATATGTTAGGTACAGATAGTGCTATTTACTGGCCATTTTCAATCATTACAGACGATAAGACTTTATGTATTGCAGATACAGGCAATCATCGTGTGGTAATTTGCGATTTAAAAACTTAAATAAAGCCAGTAGAACCCTATGACCATTGCAAACAAACCACCTGCAAACCGAACACCTTTAAAAAAAGCACTGTTATGATCTTGTTTAACTTGAGCTTTTAACTTGCTCAAAATGAACGCATAAGCAGTCATAGCTAAAACAGTACCCACACCAAACCCAATAATATATTGCACTCCCTCAACTTGGCTTTTAAATCCCAGAATTGGTAATAGCAATAAAAAGTGAGCCACTCCTGCAAACCCATGTAACAGTCCAATACCGAACGAAGAAATAATATTTTGTTTTATGGTTTTTGTATGGGTGTGTTCATGCCCTGATGTGTGACTATGCTCGTGGGAATGGATATGAATATATGGCTCGTTTTCAGTGTGTATATGCGGATGTTTGTGGCTTTTATCTGCGCTAAAAATGCGATAAAATGCCCATGTTCCTACCCCAATAAGCACAATAGCTACTAACTGTTCACTGTATGATGAAATAGCATCTACGGGAATATATTCTTTAAAAACAATAAAAAGCACACCAATGATTAGCATCCCTAAAAGGTGCCCTGCTCCCCATGAAAAGCCGATTTTCCACCCCTTATTTTTGGTTTCTATAACAATAGGCGTAACAGCAGCTAAATGATCGGGGCCAGAAACAACATGAAGCATAGAGGCTAAAGTGCCAGCGAAAAGCGGGTAAAGAGGATTCAATACTTATTGTGATTATTTTTCATTCTAATATACAACTGATAAGGTGAACGCATGCTAGCTCAATTTCTTAGTACTCGCTTAATCAACTGTAACTTATGTGTAAGTGCATTAGTAGAAGCTAAATGAATACCTTGCTCCGAAATTGTATCAATTCGCACTTGACCACTGGCGTGAATTATTTTGCCCTCTGGCAATAGCATACCCACGTGAGTTATTTTAGTTTTAGTACCAAAAAAACAAAGGTCGCCCGGCTGCGAGTTTTCTAATGCATCCACTTTGTTCCCTTGTAGGGCTTGCTCACTGGCATCGCGACTAAGTTTATAGCCGGCAATTTTAAACACCATTTGTATAAAACCTGAGCAATCGGTTCCAAAAGGGGTTTTTCCACCCCATAAATAAGGTGCGTTTAAATATTTATATGCTATTTGCTTAATAAAATCAAACCCCATTACATCACCCATATTATGCGATTCTCCATTAAAGGCAAGCTGCTCTTCCATATTAAAAAGCTCCATGGAGGAAATGGGCAAAATGCTGCCAATCAATATTTGAATCGGACTTTTGTTAAATAATAAGCTACCTGATACATCGGTACAAATCTTAAAATTTACATCGTTTAAGTGGTTAAAATAAGTACCTGAAATGGCGTAATGTTGTTTCGCATCAATCCAACCAAGGTATTCATCAAAATGAATTTCAATTTTAAGCCACCGCCCTTCATTCATCGCCTCCAACACCGTATAATGTTCGCCAAAAAGCAATTGTGTTACCATCTCCGAAGTTTCGGAGGGGTACGAGCGCACAGGTACTATGGCTAGCCTGCAAACACCTTTATTTTCTACTTTCAATCTTTAAAACTTAATTCGTTCGAGGTCTCTTTTTACATCTTTCTCCTTAATGGAGTCACGCTTATCGTGTAATTTCTTCCCTTTTCCTAAAGCAATTTCTAATTTAGCAAATCCTCTACTCGAAAGAAACAATCGGGTAGGAATTAATGTTAATCCTTTCGTTGAAATTTTCTTTTCAATTTTAATAAGCTCCGTTTTATTCAATAATAATTTACGTTGCCTCGTTATAGTATGATTAAAATGAGTGCCTTGTTTATACTGGCTGATGTGGATATTATACACAAATAACTCTCCACGATGAAAAGCACAATAGCCATCTTTAAGCACCACTTTCCCTTCTCTTATCGATTTTATTTCGGTGCCTTGCAACACCATACCAGCCACATATTTATCCAGCAACTCATATTCATACGAAGCTTGCTTGTTGCGTATATTAATCGAATTCGAAAATCGTTGTTTTTTGGCCATTGTTTTTATTAATCGGCTAAGCTAGAAAAAATCTTATTTAATTTTTCTTTTTTGAGTAATTTTTGACCCGTTTTTGCCTTTGCAATAATTCTAGATTTATACTTTACAATTACATCGCAAATCAACTCATTTTTACTAATAGAAGCAACGGTGGCTTCAAAATCGAGCGTTTGCTTTACAAATGCTGGAGATACGTGTTCAATTTTTATCATTGTGCCAATTCCTTCTTCATCCTCCCCTTTTATATCAATAATAAATAAACGACTTGCCCACTCAATATGCTTCGCTAAGGCAAATGTGCTGCAAACCGAATGTACGGTTCCTGCATCGAAAATAGCTAAGTCATCTACACCCACTTTATGCGTAAACACTTTTTTATCTCCAATAGTAAACCTACTTTTCATACTAAAATTAACATATCTATATCAATGTCGTTTAGTTAAGGAATTACATTCGTTTATCCGCCATAGAGAAGTTTTTTTTAGGCTTATGTTTCCGTTTGACACTTCTATTTGGGCGTATTATTTCCCTTGTCTTGTAAACTATATTGTCAAATATACTTAAAGTTTGTATTGGTTTTTGTTTAATAAAAATTTAATTGTAGCAATGGAGTATTGTACAGAAATATTGCCATTTAGTAAAAACCTTGATGTTGGCTCCCATTGAACCCAACTACCTTTTGAGTAAATAAGCATAGCTTTTGTACTTAGTTTACCAAATCTTTTTTCGAAGAATAAATGAATGCCTGCAAATTGTAAAGTGGAAACATTGTATTGAATAAAAGAGGTAATGCCTAAATTTGAAATTACTCTTACATTATATTCATTATGATCGTCATAAGCTTCTCCAATATTAATAATAGAAAACCCTCCACCAACGGCACTATTTTTAATAAGCCAGTTAGTAGAAGGTAAATTATACTGAACCGATAAATGAATATCAGCTACAAAACCACTTATCCTCCATTCTTCACCAGGATGTAGATGTGTTCTATTAATTTTATTTATAGAATACCTTAATGCTGGCGAAATAGAAAATGAAAAAATCTTTACGTTCCACAAAATACTTGCCACTCCGCCAGCTCCTGCAGGCCCCTGTTGACACCCGTCCACCCGGAAAATAATAATGAGCTATGCTTGGGTTTCCACTTCTATACAAGAATAATTGCCCTAAAGCGCCTGCTCTAAACTCAATATTATTCGTTTTTTGAGCCAGCAAAGAAGAGGGCAAACCACTTGCAAGCGGAACACTTTTCTTTGCTTTGTGTAAAAAAAATTGTCCCGATAGTCTGGTCTTTAATTCAAAAGAATAATCTGCCGTATCAGATTGCCCAATACAGTAGGTTATTGAAAACCAAAATATTAACCCATAACCCAGTTTACACATTCGCTATTTACGCTATAATTATCTACATTTTTATCATAATACCTTTCACATAATCGACACTCAATAGACAAGGTTTTCAAAATCCTCGCTATGTTTACCTATAGAGCTTGAATCACATTTATACAAAATATAGCTATTTTGTGCAATTGAGAACAATTTATTAACTCGTGCGAACGGAGGCACATACTACTCTATTTGAGTAAAACTAATTTTGAAAATATATGATATAAAACAGATACGGATAAAACACTTAGCCGAATAGCCAAAATACCTTCATAAAAAAGCCTCAACGATGATTTTCGCTGAGGCTTTTTTTGATAACCTACACGCTGGTTGATTTACCGGGTATTTTGGTTATTCGGTGTTGACCAAATTCCGATTTGTTGCCCCCTTAGGTGGTTTAGTATTCTGCCCCTTTGTTTTTTTGTCTGTTTCCATTTTTTAAACGGCTTATTTATTGCCCATACAGCTGTTTTTACTCCCAATAAAACACTTTTAGCAACAAACCTTCGGCTTTGCGGTTTAGCTGTATTTTTCCCAGCTCTTGGCTTTTTTAAAATTTTTCATTGTTTAATAATTATAGTTTAAACCCTAAATTTACTAATTTTATGTGGATTGTGTATCCTTCACCGTAGGTGTTTGGTTCAACAACCTATAAATTCAATAGGGTTTCATCTGTTAATCACTAAGTTTACCACTTTAAACTAGCCCCGTCAAATCTTTGATTTGACTCTATGTGCTATTTCTTGATTCCGAGGACTCGGAATCAAACATTTGCCTCCGTGGGTCACGAAAATTTTGTACTTTTAAAGTCCCTACTGAAATTTATAGTAGGCGTTAGTAGCAATATCTAATAGAAGACAATGAAACCTTTAATACTTTGTATTCCAATATTTTTTTCAATCTCGTCTTTTTCGCAAGAGACGGTTGTAATTACCTCTAGAGAAAATGTTCCTCTTCAAGCAGTAATGAATATTGGGTCAGGTAATATTCTTTATGCGGGACAAGAATATACATTTACCATTACGACAAGTGGTGAATACGATATTCGGTTGGAAACGACAAACGTTAAAGTGCAGCTAATCGAAGAAAGTAAATTGAGAACTGGCGGATTAAGCTATGTGATAACACCCATTGATACTGGATGGTGTTCAATAGGAATTAGTAATCAAATAGATAAAAACCGTACTGTTGGTTTAAAAACGCATAATTTCAAGGTTATAAATTACCCTGTACCACCGCTGCGTTTAAAAGGGATTTGGTGGCCTAGTCAAATAATATCCAACTTAAAGTATCCATTGGAGATTCAATGCGCCTACAATAGAGAAACGGGTATTTGGGATAGTTATGAAATAGAGTCTTGGACTGCAAAAATTGGAAATAAGAAATTTTCAGGTCAAGGATTTTTGCTTTCCGAGGAACTGATTCATTATGTCAATGAAGTTGATAATCAATATTTGCATTTCAAAGTCGTTCTTTGCGAGAATAAAACTGGACATTTAAAGTCCGATGGGATTTACTATATAAGAAAAAGCGAATAGGGTTACCCATTTAAGTCTCAAATCATTGATATTCTATAATTTGCAAAACACCTAACTTAATTCGAAAATCCAACAAAAATTGTGATTCGGTAGATTGAAGTCAGTTTCATAATAAAATCTCTGCGCTTTAAATGGGTAACCCTATAAGTGAATTTAAAAGCTACTAAAACAAAAAAACAATGAGTAAAAACAACCAACTTAGTAAAAAGAAAACCAACTTGTTTTTGGTACTTGCAGGCATTTTTATTACCAATGCCATTGTGGCTGAACTCATTGGGGTTAAAATATTTTCTGGAGAAGCTACTTTAGGACTAAATCCTGCTCAAATACCTCTATTTAAAGATTTTATCTTAGACTTTAACCTAACGGCAGGAGCCATTATTTGGCCTGTGGTGTTTATTACTACGGATATAATTAATGAGTATTTTGGTAAAGAGGGCGTAAAGCGAATTACCTATTTAACAGTAGTATTAATTATATATGTGTTCGTGGTAATTTGGGTTGTTACCGCTTTGCCTCCCGCTAATTTTTGGGTTAACATTAACAAAACCGACCATTTAGGCAATCCTTTTAATATTAATTTTGCTTATAACAAAGTTTTTAAACAAGGCCTTGGCATTATAATTGGGTCTCTTATTGCCTTTTTAATTGGTCAATTATTAGATGTGTATATTTTTCAAAAATTGAGAAAAGTTACTGGTGAGCGAAAAATTTGGCTTAGAGCCACTGGCTCCACTTTAATTTCGCAATTAGTGGATAGTTTTGTGGTGCTCTTTATTGCATTTTACTTATTGGGTAACCCACCCTGGTCTCTTAAATTAGTAATTGCCGTGGGTATTATTAACTATATTTATAAATTTAGCGTTGCTATTATTTTAACACCATTGCTTTATTTGGCACACGGAATTATCGACAACTATTTAGGAAAAGAGGCTGCTCATAATTTAACAGAAGAAGCTGCCGAAAAAAGTAGCGGATTTTTTTAATATGAAATACAATGAATAAAACTAGATTGTACGTCATTCCTGCGCAGGCAGGAATCTGTAAATTTGGAGTACCTAAGAGAAGGATTCCTGCCTGCGCAGGAATGACGATATTAACATTATTACTTTTATCGCTCTCGTCCATTTCTTTTTCCCAAGGCTATAAAATAGAAACTACAGTACATAACTCTACCGATACGGTGGCTTACCTAGGGCATCATTTTGCCACGCAACGCTACTTAGACGACACCGCCAAGGTAGTGAATGGAAAAGCTGTTTTTACTGGAAATAAACCCCTTGTTGAAGGTATTTACTTTTATTATACCCCTACCACCTATTTCGAGTTTTTAATTGGAGAACAAGATTTTTCATTGGAAACTACCTCCCCTGACCCGATAACTATCGGGTTTACAAATTCCATGAAGTTTAATAATAGTAAAACCAACGAAGGCTTTTATAAAATGCAGCGCTTTACTAAACAGATGAAAGCTAAAAACAAATTACTCATGCAAGAGTTAGATAGTGCTGATAATGAAGAAACTAAAGAGGGGATTAAATTACAGCTAAAGGAATTAAACACCCAAGTTGTAAACTACCAATCGCAACTAAAAGCAGAATACTCAGACACCTTTTTGGCAAAACTTATCGCTTTAATGCAATCGCCTAAAATGCCCGAAGTACCCGACAGTATAGAAAACAAGCAGTTATACAAGTATAAATACTATAAAAATAACTTTTGGAACGATATTGATATTGCCGACCCAGGGTTATTAAGAACACCACTACTAGATGTCAAAATAAAAGAATACTTGGATAACATAGTTATTCAACAAAGCGACTCAGTAATAAAAGAAGTGGACTTATTAATTGCCAAAGCATCAACAAATAAAGAAGCCTTTCGCTACTTACTTATCACCTTGGTAAATAAATACGAATCCTCTAACATGATTGATTTTGATAAGGTGTTTGTGCACCTTATCGAAACATATTATTTAACAGGGCAAGCAGATAATTGGACGACCCCAGAAACGCTCGACAAGTTAAAAAATAGAGTAGCTATGATAAAACCTAACTTTATAGGTAATGATGCACCACGGCTTATACTCTGGGACACATTAGGCAATGAAATTAACTTACGGGGCATAGAAGCAGCATTTACGGTATTATATTTCTACTCACCAGAGTGCGGCCATTGCAAAACCAAAACGCCATTGCTGTATGAATCATACCCCGATTTGGTTGCCAAGGGCGTTGAAATAATAGCGATATGCACTGATACTGACGAAAAAAAATGGAAAGACTTTATTGTTAAAAATGATCTTGGATGGATAAATCTAGCCGATTTAGAAAGCAAAACGAACGTAAGGTATTTTTACGATATCCGCTCAACCCCCACCGTTTACATTTTGGATAAAGACAAAAAGATAGTACTTAAAAAAATTGATGTGCTGGATATACCTAATGTAATTGATATGCTTATAAAGCAAAGTAAACCGAACACTAAATAGTGTCTGTAAGAAAACAGGTCTTTTTTTATAAAATGAATTATTATTGATGAGATTTTCATTTTCTTTCTATGAGTTGATGCCTAAGCATCAATCGATTAGAAAAAAATGGAAAGATTGCAATAAGAATCATTTTTAATTATGAGGTGTTTTCTTACAGACACTAAATAGGTATTACTCTTTTACCTCTACCCCATCGGTAAGCATAAACTTTTTTACACTTTCGCCCTGATGTATTTCAACTTGTCCTTTATTATACCTTAAAGTGGGAGTAATATTTGCATTTAATTTAACAGTAGTATGCCAATTAATGCCTGTTTTTTGAGAATAGTATAGTAAAACTATAGTGCTTGGATTTTCCACAACATCTCCTATTAAAAACACACAATCTTCTAAAATAGTCTCTGCCGATTGAATCGAAAAGCTCTCCATATTTAGGCTAGAAGCAAAGGGTGATTCTAAAAAGTATAAGCTATCAATTAACCTTGAAGAGGAAGCCGTTGCGAAAAATAAAAAATCTACCGCATTGCGCTTTGTCATCCCTACAACCCTCATTTGTCTATTATCAAGGCTATCTACAAATAAAGTACGATAAGCGGCATCAGCATTATCTAGTATGCTAAGTGCAATACTATCTTCGCCATAAAAACCCCAACTATCCTTTTTAGTTAATTTTACTACTAATGCATTAATTAATACTAACTGCTCATCAATTACAGAACCTTGGTTTCTAATATAGTTAATCAACTTCTCCTGAGTACCATACCTTTCTGCAATAAATTTATTGTAGCGAACGGCTTGTACGTTTTTCTCAAAAGTCTCCATCGATTGATGAATAGCACGCACTCCTTCCAGCGCTTTTTGCAAATTAAGTATAATGTCCAGTTGTGCCCCAACATCAATCGAATCTTCATAATTCATATACCAATTCATAAGGGCAGAATTAAGATTTAGCTGTGCAATTTTATAATGAAACAAATTGTAAATCAATGACTCTGAATCAATTAATTTAAGTTCTTTAAAATAAGGATTTTCATTTTTTTCAACTACTTCACTACTTAAATCAACAGAATCTTTTAAAATATTTTTCGATATTGATTCCAATGACACATCAAATTGAATGAGGTTAAGCATAAATTCTGCTTTTAATTTAATATGCGCTAGTTGGTTTGTTCCCCATTCAGAAAAATTATAAAACTCAACTTTCTCAGCATAAAAATCAGGTAAAGCAACTGCTTTCTCAGAAAAGTCTTCAATGGGCTTAATAATAATAACTGTTTCGTTTTTTGTTTTAAATAATTTTTTAAGCTCTACATATTTTTTAAAATAAACCAATGCAGAGTCGTACTGAAAGCTTATCGTGTTGATTACCAAAATTGTAGAGTCATCTGCACCCAAAGAAAGGCTTAATTCGTCTTTATATTTTTGCTTTAATTCCTGATAATTAATTATTGCTTTTTCATAAAAACCACTCGCTTTATTAAAAGCACCGCTAATAGAAACAATGCCTGTTTTTTTTGCTTTAAGTATGTTTTTTCTATCCTCAATATCCAGTTGAACATCGCTTAAAATTACTTCAAATTTCCCTGTTCGCAGGTTTCTTCTTTTAAACAGTTCGTAATAATCGTCATCATGCTTTTTAACTTCCTTTTCATTAATTAATGCATAGGCTTTATTAAGGTATAAAATAGCAGAGTCTGCTTTGGTAATTATTGCACCTGGCTCTTTAAGCAGGTCAAGGTTATTTAGTTTATGCTCCAGCATTAGCCCCATTTGATAGTTTGCATTGGGGTGCTCAGGGTTTTCGGCTAAAAATTTAACAAGAAACCCAGAAGCATCTTTGTAATTGTTAGCTCTAAGTAAAACATATAAATCTTTATACTTAATTTTTTGGGCTTTAGAATAAAAACCTGAAGAAAGTAAAATCAAAAGTAGTAGTGCCAATCTCATAGTACAGTAAAATTAGTGTTTATTTTTTTAGTACAAATTAAATATTAAATATTATTTTCCAAATTTACCTTTTAGCATCGCTAATTTATGCTGCATATCCTCTTTACCCTGTTTAACCTCTTTCTTTTGAGATTTCTTTTTTGCAGGGTTGGCCTGCTTTGTAAAAGGGTTGGCTTTCATCGAAAGGGCTATTCTCTTTCTGCTTAGGTCAACTTCCAATACGGTTACCTGCACTTTTTGTTGTACCGAAACCACCTCTGCTGGATTGCTCACAAATTTATCGGCAAGGTGGCTTATATGCACCAATCCATCCTGATGCACACCTATATCAACAAATGCGCCAAAGTTAGTAATATTGGTAATAATGCCGGGTAAGCTCATACCTGTTTTAAGGTCTTCCATCGTTTCGACCCCTTCGGCAAACGAAAAAGTTTCAAAAGTTTGGCGCGGGTCTAATCCGGGCTTATCCAACTCTAAAAGAATATCTCGCAAAGTGGGTAAGCCAATGGTTCCGGTTTTATAATTTTCTAGTTTTATCGATTGCAGTTTCAAGCTATTATTCATCAGTTCTTCCACCGTACAACCCGTATCGGCTGCCATTTTTTTAACAATTGGGTAAGCCTCAGGATGTACCGCACTTCGATCTAACGGGTTTTTAGATTCCCGCACCCGCAAAAAACCTGCTGCTTGCTCATACGCCTTATCGCCAAACCGAGCTACTTTTTTTAACGTACTGCGGGAGGTAAATGCGCCATGCTCATTTCTATAATCTACAATATTAGTAGCCAATTGTGGTCCTACTCCCGATACAAACGAAAGCAGTTCACTACTTGCGGTATTTAATTCTACTCCTACCGAGTTTACACAACTCATCACCACATCATCCAATCCTTTTTTAAGCAAGGTTTGATCTACATCGTGTTGGTACTGCCCTACCCCTATCGATTTGGGGTCTAATTTCACCAATTCGGCCAACGGGTCCATTAATCTTCGGCCAATAGAAACCGATCCTCTAACGGTTACATCTTTATCCGGAAATTCTTTACGCGCTACTTCCGAAGCGGAGTAAATGCTTGCCCCACTTTCGCTTACCATTACCACCATAATGCTTGATGGCAAACCTAAGTTATTAACAAATGTTTCTGTTTCTCTACTAGCCGTTCCATTGCCAATGGCGATTGCCTCAATGCGATGCTTTTTGCAGTAGGCTTTTATTATTTCGCCTGCTGCTCTTAGTTGATTTTGTGGTGCATTGGGGTAAATGGTATTATTATCAACCAATTGCCCTTGGGCATCTAGGCACACTACTTTACAGCCTGTTCTAAAACCCGGGTCAATGGCCAGTACGGGCTTTTGGCCAAGAGGAGCCGAAAGCAGTAATTGATGCAAGTTTTCGGCAAATACGTGGATAGATTTTTCATCTGCTACTAATTTTGAATTTACTCTTGATTCGGTTTCCATCGAAGGCTTAAGCAATCGTTTATACCCATCTTTAATGGCCAATGCCACTTGGTTACTACTTGGTGTGTTGCCTTTTAAATAGATTCTATTTATAATTTCGATGGCATCCTCTTCCTCTGGCTTAATATCTAAACTTAAAAAACCCTCCGCTTCGCCCCTGCGCATAGCTAATAAACGGTGCGAAGGCACTTTAGCTAATGATTCTGTCCACTCGAAATAGTCGCGATATTTGGCAGCAGCTTCTTCTTTGCCTGCAAACACTTTGGAAACAATTACCCCTTTTTTTAAGAATAAACCTCTCAAACTCTTCCGCACATTCGCATCTTCATTCACCGTTTCCGCAATAATATCTCTAGCTCCTTGCAAAGCATCTTCTACTGAAGCAACTCCTTTTTCATCACTTATATACGCTAAGGCCCACTCCTCTACATCTCCTGTATTTTGTTCGAGTATTCGTGTGGCTAAAGGTGCCAGCCCTCTGCCTTTGGCAATGGTAGCCTTGGTTTTTCGCTTAGGCTTATAGGGCAAATAAATATCTTCCAACTCCAACATTGTTTGTACCTTATTAATAGAATCTTCCAGGTTATCAGTTAGTTTACCTTGCTCTTTAATTGATTTTAAGATAGCCGCTCTACGCTTATCAAGCGCTCGAAGTTGTTCAATTCTATCGCGAATGGCCGCAATTTGCACCTCATCCAAACTTCCAGTGGCTTCCTTTCTATACCTAGATATGAAAGGCACAGTTGCTCCGCCATCTAAGAGTTCTACCGTTGATTGTACTTGTGTTTTTTGCACTGATATTTCAGTGGCAATAAGGGAATAGTAGGTTTCGTTCATACATTTTAAAATGGAGGGCAAATCTATGATTCCATTAGTAAAGCCAAAAGAATAGAGACCTTATTTATCCAAAAAACTACAATTTTTAGTTTTAGGGAACTATTTAAGGGAAGTGGCGTTATTTTTGTAGATAGTATTTTTAAAATTACGGCTATGGCTAAATCAAAAATAAAAAAAGAACTAAAAGAATGGGGCATTTTTGCCATTATATTGCTCACCTTATACTTTACAGGATTACATACCGAAGTAGCTGCTTTTGCACAAAGAGCAGTATTGGCTACGGGCATTGCTAACCCAAATACAGACCCTATTATAGATAAAGAAAAGGCTGCGTATGATTTTACTTTAACGGGTATGGATGGCACTACGTTAGATTTTAAGACCTTAAAAGGAAAAGTAATATTTATAAATATGTGGGCAACATGGTGTGCTCCTTGTATTGCAGAAATGCCAAGTATCCAGGGTTTATACGATAATTACAAAGATAATTCAGAGGTGGTTTTTGCGATGATATCGTTTGATAAAGACCCTGCGAAAGCGAAAAATTTTGTGGCAAAAAAAGGCTTTGATATGCCTATCTACTTTCCTAATGAAACCCAAATACCTAAGGTGTATGAATCGAAAGGAATACCAACTACGTATGTGATTAGTAAAGAAGGTTATGTTGCTTACAAAAAAGTAGGCATGGCCAATTACGATTCTAACTCTTTTGCCAAAATGTTGGATGGGTTAATTGCAAAGTAGTTGAAGAACTGCGGCTAAAATTATTTTTTTTGCTGGTTCGTGAGGATATGAAGCAGAGACACTTCTGAGAATAAAGGGCATCTCTATTAATTGCTTGTACCCTCTGGCTTTCTCTGAGGTTTGTGGTCGAGACGTGGTTTTAAAGGCAGGCTGGTTGCCTGACTAGAAAGCACAACGAAGAGCACGATCCTCAGAGAAAGCCCCTTTGGGTTAGATTAAAGTACATATCTGCTGCGTTAAAATCGACAAAAAGGCAACCAGCCTTCCTTGTCGATTCTGCCTTGCATCTAATTCTACTTTACTAAGATAAATAAAAGGAATAATATCTGCATTATAATTGGTTAAGTTATTGTTATTCAGTAATTTACGTTCTTAAATAGGTTCTACTCGGATTTGTGTGGAATGATTACCTTTGTCTGAAAAGCGATGAAGATAGAAGAACACTATAAAATCCTATTGCACCTTGATTTGAACTGGGAAGTTGAATCGATTAATTTTAGTCATGAACAAGAAACAGTTGTAGTAAAAATAACCTATCAATCAGCCACTAATTATACGGGCAAGGGCCGTATTTATGACTATAGAAAGCCACGGCAGTGGCGTCATTTAGATACCTTGCAATACAAGACCTATATAGAGGCTCGAGTGCCAAGGATAAAAGATAAAAAAGGGCAAATTCGCAGCCTTGATATTCCTTGGGCAGAAGTCTCTCAACGCCATAGTTATTTGCTTGAAAAAAAATTATAGACACCCTAAAAGCCACCAAGAATCAAACCCAAACGAGTCAATTATTGCAGGTAAGTTTTCATTTAGTTAATCGAGTAATTCATTCAAGTGTTCAAAGAGGTTTATTGCGTAAAGTTCCAGTCAATTATACTTCCCTTAGTATCGATGAAAAGTCGTTCAGAAAGGGTCATAATTATGTAACTGTATTGAGTGATCCTGAAACAGGTATTATTATTAATGTAGGAGAAGGCAGAACCAAGGAAGCGACAAAAACCCTTATTAGCCAATCTCTTACTCCTTTTCAGCGGTCAAACGTAAAAACCGTATCGATGGATATGAGTAAAGCTTACATCTATGCTGTCAAGGAAATGTTGCCAGGTAGTGATATTTGTTTTGATAAATTTCATTTAGTCAAATACCTTAATGAGGCAGTAGATAAAGTAAGAAGAAAAGAGGTTAAAGAACAGGAAATACTAAGAAATACCAGGTATATCTGGTTAAAAGATCAGATGAATTTGACTGAAAAACAACGGCTCAAGTTTGAGGCTATAGATCTGGCTAATTACAAAACATCCAGAGCCTGGAGGATTAAAGAAAATTTCCGAGATATTCATTTTAAACAAACACAAGCCGAAGCCTTTATACTGTTATATCAATGGATACGAAATGCTCAAAAATGTGGGATTGGACATATCATCAAAGTGGCAGATATGTTTGATAATCATATGCAGAGGATTTTGAATGCAATTGTAGTACCTTTTCATGGCAAAAAGATACTTCATACTTTTTTTAAAGACTTAGCAGTCGAACGTAGTTCACTTTTTAGCTTTTCAACCTCTATAAGCAGGTCTTTTAGTTTTTCTTCAATAGTAGATACTGGATCTGATAAACTTTCAGGTTGATATACGCCCTTATCTTGCGAAAGCATATATCCTTTTACATTCCACATCGACTCTATTTCTGCAACATTAATTCTAACATCAGGATGCTTTTCTTTGTCCAAACTATTTTTTAAAAGTAAAATATAGCCTTCGTTAAACCTGTTTACCAACCTTCCAATAAACACGCCTTGTGTAGAAGACACAATGTACATATAGGTATCCTCCGAAATAACCCAGTCTGATTTAGCTATTTTTTTGCTTATCATATAAGTACCATTGCTTATAGTAGGTAACATGCCATCGCCTTTGTACCTAACACAAGTAAAATCACTTTGTGCAATCTTATTCCCTGCTCCTGTATCAACCTCCTCTAACAAATTAATTTCATTGCCCATCTGCAACGAGGTATCATATAACTCAAATGTTTTAAAAATCAACTCAACAGTTTCTTTACCCATGTCTATTAAGGTAAAATCTTGCGGGTTTAACTTGCCCTTCTTGTCGTGGTTAGGAATCTCACTTTTTTCAATGTCCTTAAGTTTGTAAAACATATCACCACTACCTGTCATTAACCAATGAACATTCAAGTTTGGATAAGCGGAGATTATTTTCTCGATTATATGGCTTCCAACAGAGCCTCTCGATTTTATTTGTTTACCAATATACCCGTTGGCAGTGCCAATGCTTTTGTCAAACTCACTCAAACTGAGATTGTTAGCATTTATAAATCGTTTAATTCGGTTTGCTATATTCATAAGGGGTTATGCATTACGGATAATTTTCTAGTGTTTGTTGCAAATTTAGAAAATTTTCTATACCTTTGAACAATGTTACAACATTCTTTTAATTTGCAAATCTACTTTTTACTGCTTAGCTGTAACTATTTTACTATAATAATTGAGAACTATTTTAACCTTGTCAGCTAATTTAATTTACGCTTTATACTAAATTAAGTTGCATAAACATAAAAAAATAGTCCTCAATGTCTTCATATAAAATAGATAATATGAAGTACATAAAAAAACCTACCAAAACCACTACTGATTTTAATGTATCAGGTTGCTTACAACTGTAAGCAATGTATGTTATTAGAACTAACGTATGCTTAAGGCTTATTTTATATAAACCTTTGGTTTTTATTATATAATATGTACTATGAATAACTTCTATTTTGGCTTTTTAGAAGAAAACAGCATTGTTTCAATTACCGATAAATATGGGAAAATCACCTATGTTAATGACAAATTCTGCAAAATATCTAAATACAGCCGCAAAGAGCTAATAGGCAAACGCCATAATATAATTAACTCCGGCTATCACTCCAAAGAACTGTTTACAAACATGTGGAGAACCATATCAAATGGCAATACCTGGAGGGGTGAAATATGCAATAGAGCAAAAGATGGCAGCTTGTATTGGGTAGAAAGTTTTATAAAACCCGAGCTTGATAAAGATGGAAAACCCATCAAATACTACTCTTTTAGAATAATAATTACAGAGCGGAAACAAAGAGAAGAAGAACAATTTTACCAAACGGTAAGTAAGCTTGGTGCTATTTTTGAAAACTCGCCTGGCTTCCAATTTTTTATCGGCAAAAATCGAACATTATTATCTTTCAATAAATCGAGCAGCAGCATACCAAAGGTAGTAAGAAATGCTAAAATTGGCTTAGGAGAAAATGGCAACTTATTGGATTTTAGCAGTTTTTTTAAAAACTTCGAAAACAACTTGGAGGATTCTCTATTGGGGCAGGAAATAGTACTTGAACAACAGGTGGATTTTTTTAATGATGGTAAGAAAAAGTGGTTTTTAGTTACCTACTACCCCGTTGATGATAATCAAGGAAAAGTAATAGGGGTATCTATTACAGCCGTTGATATTGACCAAAGGAAAAGAGCTGAAATTGATCTTAATTCAGCCTTCGAGCAAAAAAGAGCCTTAATAAGCTCAATTCCCGACCCTATTTTTTTTAAAGATGGAGAAGGCAGATGGATGATTATTAATGCTGCGGCTATGAACCTTTTTCATGTAACAAAAAACCAGTGGGGTGGTAAAACTAACCTGCAAATGGCTAAGGTATGTCCTCAGTTTAAAAAAATACTCGAGGTAAGTCATACTAACGATGAACTAACATGGGCTACTGGTGGCTCTACAGAAATGGTAGAGGTTATTAGGCATAATGGCTCTACAGAGGAGTATAATGTAAGCAGGTATCCAATTTATCATACGGGAGGGAGCCGAAAAGCCATGATTGTTATCTGCCATAATATAACCGAGCTAAAAAAGAATAAAGAAAAACTAAAAAAGCAAAACGAACAACTTATGCGCATTGCATGGCTACAGGCTCATTCAGCAAGAGCTCCAGTTGCACGTATATTGGGGCTGGCCAATATTATTAAATTAAGCGATAAAAACGACCCTTTACATGAAGAAATCTTAGCCCGAATGGTTGAGTGTGCTAAAACGTTGGATAACGTTATCCATGAAATAATGGATTATGCAGAAGATGATTATGATTATGGCTACAAAATGGAAGCAGAAAAAATAAATAGAAGCTAAATAATAATAAAGAAAGTAGAATTAGGCAAAATGATACAAGAAATCCCATTTTGGGAAAGATTAAAACTATAAAGTACTCAATTAGCCTGTATTAACACTTTTATTATTGGCACGAAATTTAATTACACACACAAAAATGTATCTAACCGAATATGAGTATAACAAAAGAATAAAAATTAAACACTATAAAAATGTTAGTAGGCAAAAATGTAAAAAAAGTACCGGAAACAAGCAAAACGCCAATTCCGAAAAAAGTAAAAATTTCTAAAGCAAACACAACAAATGACAACAAACTGCCAGACGATGTAGTAGGCAAATTAAAAGAGCTGGATTTAAAAAACAAGGTGCTGGATGAAGCCTGCCTTGTTTCTATGACAGATAAAAAGGGAATTATCACCTTTGTGAACGATAAATTTTGTGAAGTAGCGCAATACACAAGAAAAGAGTTAATTGGGCAAAATCATAATATCGTTCGCCACCCTGATATGCCCAAATCGGTTTTTAAAGAAGTTTGGGCTACCATTGGCAAGGGCGAAATATTTAATGGTACTATTAAAAACCGTTGTAAAGATGGATCGCATTATTGGGTAGATGCTTACATAACCCCCATATTGGATGAAAAAGGAAAACCCGAATCGTACATTGGAATTAGGTACGATATAACCAAACTTATGAAAGCCAAAGAGCAATCGGAGGCATTAAGGTCGGCCCTTGATTTGGGTTGGGCGTACATTGAGTTTACACCCACAGGCAATATTATTACTGCTAATAGTAATTTTTTAAACACCGTAGGGTACGAAAATGAGTCGGATATTATTGGCAAACACCATAGAATATTTTGTGATAAAGACTATGCTAACTCCAACGAGTACAAGCAGTTTTGGGAAACCATTGGCAATGGCGAAGTAAAGAGAGGAGAATTTAAGCGTGTTGATAAAAATGGGAAAACAGTAATGCTTAATGCTACCTATACTCCTGTAAAAGACAATAAAGGCAAAGTTATTAAGGTAATAAAAATAGCCAATAACATAACAGCCGAAGTGGAGGAAAGGGTGAATAATGATGCTATCAAAGGTGCCGTTGATCAGGATTGGGCTACCATTGAATTTTCGATGGACGGCATAGTAATTGCCGCTAATCAAAATTTTGTAAACACATTGGGTTACGATACCGAAAGTGAGCTATTAGGCAAACACCACCGCGAATTTGTTGATCCTGAAGAGTCTAAAACTCCTGAGTACAAACAATTTTGGGCTGACCTTAATAATGGAAAAACCATTAAAGGCGAATTTAAAAGAATTAGAAAAGACGGCAGCGTTGCCTGGATAAACGAATCGTTTACACCTGTTAGAAACAACGATGGAAAACTGTTTAAAGTAATAAAAATTGCCAATGATATAACCGAAGTAAAAGATACGGTTAACGAAATAAACAGAGTAGTTGCATTGGCAAGCAGCGATGGAGACCTTACCGCAAGGTTAGATACGTCTAAAGCAAAAGGTGATTACAAACTTATGAGTGAATCAATCAATCGATTGCTTGATGCCATTGTAGAGCCATTAAACGAAATAAAAAACATATCCAGTGTAGTGGCGGCTTCCTCTGAAGAAATGACCACCAAAGGCGAGCAAATGAAATCTAGTACTGGAGAAATGTCTTCTGCTGTGCAACAAATGGCCGAAGGTGCACAAGACCAAGCACAGCAAATTGATGAAACCTCTAAACTTATTGAGGACATCTTAAAATCGGCCCAGGAAATGGCTCAAAAAGCCCAAACAATAAACAAAACTGCAGAAGAAGGCAAAAACAGCTCTAAAGAAGGTGTTATTACCATGGGTTCGGTGGTAGAAAGTATGGGCGAAATATTAAAATCGGCCGAGGTTACTTCCAACTCTATTGATGTGCTAGCGCAACGCTCCGAAGAAATAGCCCGAACATTAAATGTAATTACAGACATTGCTTCGCAAACAAATTTACTGGCACTTAATGCTGCCATAGAAGCTGCCAGAGCCGGAGATGCCGGAAGAGGCTTTGCTGTAGTGGCCGAAGAAATACGGAAACTTGCCGAAGACTCAAGGAATAGTGCCCACGGAATTGAAAGAGTAATTTCCGAGGTGCAAAAAGATGTGAACTCTGCAAGTAAAGCCATTCAGGAAATGGAAGTAAGTGTTAAAACTGGTAATAAAGCCTCTAAAGATGCCGAAGAAGCCTTCCGCACAATAGATGCATCCAGTGAGCAAACTTTTGTACTGTCGAGCGAAATAATGGCTTCAACCGAAACACAGGAAAGCTCTGTTAATGAGACTGTTAAAAATATTGAAAAAATTGTGGTCGTATCTGAAGAAACAGCCTCCGGTACCGAACAACTGGCGGCCTCTTCAAAAGACCTTAGCGAAGGAATGGACGAAGTATCGGCCACTAGCAGAGACCTTGCTGATGTGGCAAATCAGTTATTGGAAAGCGTAGGTAAATTTAAACTGGAAGAGTAAAACTCAATCGTTATGACAACAACAGACGAACTAAAAGAGGTTACGCTCGAAGAAATAAAAAAAGAAGTAGCCTCTGCACAACAAAATCAACTAAAGAGCAGCGAAAGACTACAATTAGTGGTTTTTAAATTGGCCGGAGAAGAATACGCCTTACCTATAGATGATATAAAAGAGGTAGTAATAACTCCCAGAATAGCCAAAATACCGCAAACTCCCAAGCATATAAAAGGTGTAGCCAATATTAGAGGCAGCATAATAGCCATTATGGATATGGAAGAGCGGCTAAATCTTGTCAAAGAAAACAAGAAGGCAGGCGGTTCCTATACCCTGGTAATTGCCAGCGAACAGTACAAATTGGGAATTTTGGTAAAAGAAGTACCCAACACACTTAATACCTATACTTCTGAAATTGATAATGCCTCTAATATTATGCAGTTTTCGACTTTAGAAAAAGAATGTATAACAGGTGTGGTTAAAGTAAACGACCGGCTTATTATACTAATAGATATTTTTAAATTGATAGAACTTGAAGATTTAAACAACATAACAACTATTTAAATTATGGCACAAAAAATTTTAATAATTGAAGACTCCATGTATATGAGCACACTATTGAGTGATGCACTTACAGCAGCCGGCTACGAAGTTGTGGGGCAGGCAGCAAACGGAGAAGCAGGCATTGATATGGCACTAGAGCTAGAGCCTGACCTTATTACATTAGATAATATACTGCCCGATATGATTGGGTTGGATATTCTAAAAGTGATTAAAGAAGAAGAACACCTAAGATCGAAGGTAATAATGATAAGTGCTGTAGGGCAAGAATCGGTAGTGCAGCAAGGATTAGCATTAGGCGCAGAAGATTATATTCTAAAACCCTTTACTTCTGATCAGGTAATTTCTGCTGTTAAAAAAGCATTTGCCTAACCTATAATATATATGGCAATAAATGTTTTGGTAGTTGACGACTCAGCCGTTATGCGGCTGCTCGTATCCGATATTTTACAACATAGCGGGAGTATTAAAGTGGTTGATACAGCCTCTAATGGTAAAGAGGCTGTAAAAAAAACCCTTGAGCTAAACCCCGATGTAGTAGTTATGGATATGATTATGGGGCAATACGATGGGTTGTATGGGGTAACCCAAATAATGAAACAAAAACCCACACCTGTGTTACTTCTAAGCTCATTGGGCAATACAGATTTAAGCCCCATATTACAAGCTTTGAATGCCGGTGCTTTTGATTACATTAACAAGCCTTCTAAAAACAATACCAAAATAAGGGATATTGAGCAAAAGCTCATTCGGAAAGTAATACTTGCTTCAAAAGCTGACCTCTCTAAATTAGGTCATACACAAATTAGGGCAAATACCCACCTGCACACATTTTCTGATAACCTGCCTTACGATTCGGTGGTTATTGGTTCCTCCACAGGAGGGCCCTCTGCTATAGAAACTGTAATAGCTAAACTTCCGGGCAATTTGGCTATACCAGTGCTTATAGCACAGCATATGCCCGAAAACTTTGTTCCCTCCTTTGTACAACGGCTTAATAAAATAAGCCCGTTGGAGGTAGTAATGGGCAAAAGGGATATGAAAGTAACTCCGGGTTTAGTAATAATTGCTCCAGGAAACAAAAATATGATTGTACGAAAAAATGTAATGGGTGACGTGGTAATAAGCTTTATAAACAAACATTTTAAAGAGTTTAACAACCCATCCATAAATGCTCTAATGGATTCGGTTGCCAATGTTTACGGCAAAAAAACCATTGGCGTAATACTTACTGGCATGGGCAAGGACGGCACCAACGGAGTAAAAAAAATAAAAAATATAGGTGGATTTACCATAGCGCAAGACGAAAAAACATCGGTTGTTTTTGGAATGCCCAAAGAAGCCATTAAAAGTGGTAAAATAGACAGTATTATTCCTATACAGGAAGTAGGAAATTTTGTAGTTAGTTGTTTATCATAAACTGGTATGAGTAGAGAAGAAGAATATAAAGAAATGTTTTATGCAGAGGCCTTTGAGCACCAAGAGGAGCTTAATACCCTTTTTACTGCTTTAGAAAAAAAACCTGAGGATAAGGTGGTAATTGACACCATTTTTAGGGTTACGCATACACTCAAAGGTAATGCTATGGGGCTTGGTTTTGTAGAAATAGCAGAGCTTGGCCATGTAATGGAAGATATTTTTAGCGAAGTGAAATCGGGTAAAATAGAACTCACAAAAGATCTTTTTACCAATTTATTTAAAGCATGCGATAAAATGGGAGAGCTAATTGATGCCCTTAAAACAGGTAAACGGATTAGCTATAAAGGCATTAGAACCAAACTAAATGTATATCTAAAAACCGTAACAGGAGCCTCAGCTGATTATAATACCGAGCAAACAGTGCCAATTAATGCTCCAACAAAACCCGACACTGTAGCAGAGGGTAGTAGTGATGAAACCAATGAACCCAAAAACGTAAACCTTGAAAATATAAGCATAGCACCTATTGAAACAGAAGAAAACAAGGAGCAGGAATATGAAAAAGAGAGTGAAATTGCCCCGAGTTCTAAAATTGCTTTTTCCGACCAAGTGCAAGTGCCTGTAAAAAAATTAGACAATTTACTTAACCTTGTTGGTGAGCTTATTATCGAAAAAGATACCCTTACCGCTAAAAGCATCGAAAATGGCTCCCGAGGTGGAGCATACGCCAGGTTGCACAGAATAACCTCCGACCTGCAATATGCAGTAATGGGTGTACGGCTGGTTCAAATTGGCTTTATGTTTAATAAATTTCATAGAATTATAAGAGATGTTGCCAGCATTGAAAACAAAAAAGTAAATCTTAAACTGGAAGGCACCGAAAATGAAATAGACCGCAACATCCTTAAAATAATGAGCGATTCTATGGTGCACTTGGTGCGAAACTCGGTAAGCCACGGCATTGAATTACCCGAAGAAAGAGTGGCAAAAGGAAAGCCCGAAGAAGGCACCGTAACTCTTTCTGCCTCTAACGAAAAAGATACGGTAATTATAAAAGTAAGTGATGATGGCAATGGCATAAACCACGAGGCAATATTGGCTAAGGCCATAGAAAAAGGAATTGTTTCCACTGCCTTTGCCCGGCAAATGAGTAAAGATGATATTTTGATGCTCATTTTTGAACCTGGTTTTTCCAATGCCGAAAAAATAACCGAAGTATCGGGCCGTGGCGTTGGTATGGATGTAGTTAAACGTGCGACCGAATCTATTGGAGGTAAAATAAGCGTAACCACCGAAATTGGTAAGGGCACTACCGTTTCACTATCGCTGCCCTCATCTATGGCTGTAAAAGGGGCGTTGCTATTTAAAATGGCTAACCAGGAATTTGCCATCCCCCTCTCCTACACCGAAGCTGTTATTTCACTCCGAAAAAAGGATATTCATAAAATTAACAGAGGGCTAATGGCCAAGTACTTAGACAAAACCATTTCCATCGTTTTTATAAACGACCTTTTTAAATTAGACAGGATACACCAGATAAGTGAAAACGGACATTTGCATAAGAGCTTTAACAAAATAAAAGACCAAGAACAAAAAATGGATGTGCTAATTGTTTCGTATAACGGCAAGTACGTTGGTTTTGTGGTTGATAAGCTATTGCAGCAGAAAGAAATTGTTGAAAAAGCATTATCAAACCCTCTTGATAATGTAGAACTTTTTAGTGGGGCAACTATACTGGGCAATGGCAATGTATGCATGGTGTTAGATATAGCCTCCATACTCAAAAATCTATTTAAAGAAAATATTAATGCTTAATAAATGAACCACATTTTTAATAAACTAGAGCTCGACTTGGCAACAGAGGTAATTAACATTGGGCTGGCCAAAGCTGGAGATTCCCTTTCATTTTTTACGCGCGAAAAAGTACTTATTCGCAGCAAAGATCTTGTGATCTATAATTCGTATGAAAAAAATCTTTTTAGCAAATCATCCGACCCCATAACCATACTGTCAACTCAAATTAGAGGCGGAATGAATGGCTATTGTTATTTAATTTTTAATCGTGAAGAAGTTGACCGATTAAATCAAATAAGTTTTCCTCAACGTATTTTGGATAACCCAGAACAGTTAGCTGAAATGGGCAAGGGTATGCTAATGGAAGCCGACAATATAATAACTGCCGCAGTTGTAACACAGTTTTCTAATTTATTTAAAATAGATATGCACGGCTACGTACCCGAGCATTTTAGCGGAAACTACAAAGAGGTTGACAACTATATTCGTACACACGCTACTAAAGGAAACTACATGTTACATTTTAATACCACCTTGTTTTCAGGAGAGCAAAATATATCGCCCGAATTTTTATGGTGCCTTGATGAAACGTTTGTAAGCGCAGTAAAAAAGTTTGTAAAGGAAGATAAGAGCCTTATAAAATTGCAAGAGCTAATTTAAAAAAATGGCAAAAAAATTATACGATGAAATATCGAACGAAGAATTAAAAGCCCTTACAGGTGCTATTAAGTCTAGGTATGATATTGATTTTACCAATTACGAAACCAAATCGTTAAAAAGAGGTTTTGCAAGGCTAATAAGTAAAAATGGCATGGAAACCCTGCTCGATTTATGGGGCAAAGTGCTGCGAGACAGGGAATTTCTTATTGGGTGCATCGATGATCTTACGGTTAACCTTACCGAACTGTTCCGCAATCCCGATTTTTGGGTAAAGCTACACGATGAGGTGGTTGAAGATGTAAAATCGAAACATAGAACCCTTAACATGTGGCATGCGGGCTGTTCTACCGGAGAAGAGGTGTATTCAATGGCTGTAGTGTTGGAAGATAAAGGGATGCTACACCGAACCAAAACATGGGCTACCGACCTAAGTTCTACAGCACTTGCCAAGGCTATCGAAGGGCGTTACCCTGCCACACTTGTTACTAAGTACGAAAAAGGGTTGATTAAATACTTGCCACACAAAAGCATGGATGATATGTTTAAGTTTGAAGATAAACACATGAAGGTTAAAGATAAGTACAAAAAGCATATCGACTTTCATCAACATAATTTGGTGCAAGATAAGGTTGATAGAAAATTTCATATTGTGTTCTGCCGCAACGTAATGATTTATTTTGATGAATACCTAAAAATGCAGGTGCTTAAGCTTATTTACGATTCGCTAGAAGACGATGGGTATTTAATATTAGGCTATTACGATATGTTTTCGAACGAAGCCAAAAAGCTATTTAAGGTATATGATGCCAAAACACGTATTTATCAAAAAATTGGTTCGGCTAGCTAAGATGTTCACTTTTTTTTCTGAAAGTAGCTAAACCTCATCGTAAGCCCCTCTTTGCTTTTGGTATAAAGAACAGAAAGAAGAGTTAGTGTATTGATTACTAAATTCATTCACTATTTTTCCTATCTTTTTCCTTTGTACTGTGTTAAATTTTTTAAACCATGAGTCCACTCCGAAAACACCCAAAGCCAAAAAAGTCTCTTTTTGTGAAAATTGCCTGTTTTAGGAGTGGACTCAGTAATTGATATTTTGTAAGAACAAAAAGAGACCTTCGCAAATAGCATAGGTCTCATTTTTCTGCCTATTCTAAATTTATTGCCCCAGTTTAAGCACCACACCACTCGTAAAATCAACTTGCAAAATTTCAGAGCCCATGCCAATGCCTGTGCCACAGCCCGAACCTCCTGTACCAATACTACAGCCAAACCCTGCGCCTGCAAAATACAGGGGCATTAAAAGTCTAGCCTGAATCCTGATTCCAACTTTATCGGTAAAAAAATACTTCATTCCAAGTCCAGTATTAATGGCAAATCGCCAATAATCTTGCAGTGTTTCTTCGGGAGCAAAACGTGAAACTCCTAGAGAAAATAGGCCGTAAGGAACAAAAGTTTCCCCTTCCATTAAAGGTTTAACACCTCCTAATTGGTAATATTCTACTATAATATTTTGTGGGCTCACCTCTTCTACTATTCCACCGCTTTGTCGTAAAGTTGATTGAAAACGGCTATAGCCTAATTCTACCGCTACTCCCATAGGCAATGTTTTACTAATACCTACACCAAAATTACCCCCGCCATCAATCCTTAGTCGATAGCCACTGTACGAGTAAGCGGTGTTAGAACCTGGTACATAACCGCCATAACCATGCAACTCAATTTGAGCCTGTGCCATTATTGAGGTTATAAAAAGCAAGGAGAAGAATATTATTTTCATAAGAGTGTTTTTATAGTTTTAGGCTACCTCTATTTAATAGAGGTAGCCTTTAATAACAAATCTAATGCTTCCATTTAATATTACAACCAACGCTCGGGTTTTGGTCTTCCTTAATAGGAATACCCGCTAGTAGGTTATTAAGTGCTTCACGCAAAGAAGCACCATTCAACTCAATATTATTACCGGGCCTTGAGCCATCCAACTCCCCGCGATACACCAATAGCAAGTTTTTATCGAAAAGGAAATAATCTGGGGTGCAAGCAGCCTTATAGGCTTTGGCCACTAATTGGGTTTCGTCATACAAATAAGGAAATGGGTAATTCCATTTTTTAGCTTCTGCAGCCATTAAAGCAGGATTATCTTCCGGATAATTTTCAACATCATTAGAGCTTATGGTCAATATAGCAATGTCTTTAGGCAAATAATCATGAGCTATTCGCAGCAATTCAGGCTGAACATGCTTTACATAAGGGCAATGATTACAAATAAACATTATTAATGTGCCGCGCTTGCCAAAACTTTCTTCGGTTAAACTAATTACGTTACCCGAAACCGCATCTGGCAATTCAAAGTTTGGAGCCATTGTGGCTAGCTCAAGCATATTAGAAGGTGTAAGTGACATAAATTAATTTTTATACTAAAATGCAAGGTAATTATTAATATTAAATAATAATAATCTATCTATATACAAATAAAGGAATTTAATATTTTATCAAAATAAGTTTACTAAGTAATAAATTGGCTTTATTTTAATATAAAGGAATTATTTAATAATTAAATATAGCAAGTAACTATTCCGTAAAATCGTTCGTTTTTTATATTCTTCCTCCAAATTGCAATTATTAGGCATTTTAACTATCTGATTTAAAGTAAGCTAACACCTTACACTATAACTATAAATTTAAATCAAATTAAAGCTTCTGCCAGAATATTTTATTATCTATCTTTTCGAAAATTAACCATTTAGCAGTCTTTTGGCGGAAGAAAAACAGCATAAGAAACGTATATTTCTCTTTAACCCTTTAAAGAGACCACTCCCCTATATAGGTCTTTTATTGGCATTGGTGCTTCTTATCTTTCAGCAAACCATTCGCAATTACGTATCTGACACCATTGGTGAAATTGTAGTTAATTCAATGAAAGAAGCCACAGGCGGCATGTATAAAACCACTTATGACATTGTACGTTTCGATATTTTTACAAAAGAATTACGGATAAGCAAGTTAAAAATAGAATTGGATACTACGGTAATATCCAGAGAAGAATATTTACAAAAAAGACCTAATTTAATTCATATTAACACGCCCATAATTGTAGTAAAACTGCGCTCTTTTCTTCCTTTACTACTAAAAAAACAGTTATATGTAAGCTATGTTGGAGCAAAAAATCCTCAATTTAACTTAGTAAAAAGCACGCATAGTTCTATTAAAAAAGACGCAACAGAAAAGAGTAAAGAAGATTTTAGAGAAGTGATTAATACTTATTTTGCTGCCCTCGAAGTTGACAGTTTTTATGTAGAAAAAGGGTCTTTCAACATTTCAACTCATGGTAATAACGAGGAGGAGGTTGACTTAATCCACATTGGTGAGTTTACCACTATGCTCAAACACTTTAGGTTAGATTCACTCAGTCCATCCAAACTACTTAAAGGCATTAGGGCACAAAGCTTTGATTTGGAGGTAATTGATCAAGATGTAAACCTGCCAAATCTAAATCAAAAAATACATTTTAACAGGCTATCGCTATCAACAACCGACTCTACTTTTGTGCTTGATAGTCTTAAAATAGAGAATATTCGTAAAATACCGGGCAAAGACCTCTCAGAGTTATCTATTAAAAAGCTTGAAATCTTAGGCTTTAATTTTGATAAGGCCTTTACAAATAATGAGCTATTTGTGAATGAAGTACATATTATAAAGCCCAAAGTATATTACAAAAAGGTAAATTTTGCTTCAAAAAAAACCTCAAAACAACGTAATAATAGCTCTTTCTATGACTATTTTCAGGAACTGAATATAAATAGCATTAAGCTATTTGATGGCTCAATAAATTACGAGGCGAAAAGAAAAACCAGTATTGAAAACATTAACATAAGCGTTTCAGATTATAGCATAAATCCTGCTGACTGGAGCCAAAAAAAGGCCATTTCGGATTTTACACTTAACTTATTTAGTGCCAAAGGCATTACGCAAGAGCTGCCAGATAGTATTCATATTGCCACCATTAATGAGATAACTTACACAGGGTTAAATCGCAACCTTCTGCTTAACAAACTAAAAATAAAACCCATTTCAGGAAGAAATTCCTATGCAACTCTTAAAAGCAGAAATACTAATTTTAGTGCAAGTTCTACCATAAGCTCTATTACATTAACCTCTTTTATACCCGAAGAGCTGGTAATAGAAAATGTGCTAAAAATAGACTCCGTAATTATTGACAAACCTAAAGGGTCTATAGTGCAATACCCAGCTATGTACATAGCTAAAAAGAGTAGTTCATCTCCAACTAAAATTGAGCTTAAGGTAAACCATTTTATTACTAATAATGGCTCATTTAAACTTAGGAGCTACCAAAACAAAGTAAATCAAATTACCCAGCTAAATGGCATTTATATTACATCTGCTGCTATTTCTCATCAAGTATTTGACAAGAAATTTCCTGCTACTTATAAATTGCTCATCAAAAACGGAAGCACCCAATTAAAAGATATTGGGCATTCAGTCTCATTTAGTAACCTCAGTTTTAATCAAACCAATACCGTATTTATTGAGCATGTCAAGCTGATGCCCGACAGCACTACCCTGCCGTACTCAAGGTTTAATGCCGATTTAAAAGATGTAATTATTGAAGGCATTGATTTAGCTGCGCTAAAAAAACAACAGATAAACATTGATAGTATTTCGATAGGAAACCTAAATTCCAGCAGTTTTATTTCAGAAAATAAGCTATCAAAAAATACCAACAATAAGAAAAACAAGGTTAATACAATCAATATAGGAAGCTTAACAGTGCAAAAATCTACGATAGATTTAAACCAAAAAGGAGTTTTTGTTAAATTAGATAATACAAGTTTACGTGTTAGAAACTTTCAAATTGACTCCATTCAACAAGCCCTAAAGCCCATTATTAATTTTGATAGCACCGTTTTAAATATGGGGCATTTAAGTTTTAATAACCCAGCAAAAGATTTAAAAATCACACTGCATAATGGGCTGTATAACGAGGCTCAATCAACTTTTATAGCAAACCAGTTTGCACTTATTGCCAAGAAAAACGACTTGGAATTTAGGCTAGAGCAACTTGGTATAACTGGCTTTAACAAGCAACGGTTATTATTACGAAAGGAATTGGCCATTGCCAAATTAACCTTAACCAACCCTGTTTTAAAACTACAGGCTATTACCCAAAAAGACAGCACAAAACTGCCTTTAGACATTCATAAAGCAATTTTAAAAGGAGGATTGGCCAGCGTAGCTATTGATAGCTTACAAATTATAGGTGCTAAGGCATCTTTCGTATTGCCCAATACTAAATACGCAGGATTTAACTCATTTAAAGGAATTGCCACAAAGTACCACTTAGACACGTTAACCACCCTATATGATGCCATAAACGATTTTAAAGGAACATTTGAGTTTAAAGACATTTATCTCAAAAGCCTTACCGATACGCTGTCCATTGCTAAACTACATATAAACACTCATCAACGATTTGTGTGGACTGATTCGTTATTTTTTAAGGCTAAATTAAAAAAGAATAATATCAATATTTCATCGCCCGGCATTGCTATTGACCATATAAATATACCCAAGTTACTTGAAAATAAGATTGAAATATCGCGCATATCATCTAGAAACAATACCATTGAGCTAACCCAAACAGACACCACTAAAAGTAGTAAAAAGGCTATAATTTCGGATATTAAACTACCGCTAAACCTATCCATTGGTGCTATTAATTTAGTAAACACGCATTTTAGTTACGATAAAATCAACCAACCCAATCACTTGCTAGCACACCTTAATTTTGATATTAAGTTAGATAGCCTGGAAGCGGTGAAAGACAGCCTATTTGACATAGCCAAGCAAACGCATGACTCCAAACTTAGGGTCTATGATTTTTCCTTTAACTTGCCCGATAGCCTCAATACTATTGGTTTTGACACTTTAATTATATCAACTAAAAAATCGCAAATTGATGTAGCTAATCTTGCCCTTACCGCCCGGTATCCTAAGTACAAATATGGCAACCAAGTGGGTTATCAAGTAGATTGGAAAGATTTGCTATTTAAAAAGGTGCAACTGGAGAATACCGATTTTATTGAATTGATTGAGAATAAAACCTTTAAATGCCAAAAAATAACCTTGAGTGATGGACATTTAAAGTTATTTAAAGATAAGCAACTCCCTTTTCCTTCGGATCGTGTTGTGCCTATTTTGCAAGAGCGTGTAAAAGGCATTAAAGCACCCATAAAAATAGATTCAGTAGAAATTAAAAACTTTGATATATACCAATCTACACTGCAATCAACAGGTTTGCAAGAAGGTGGTATCTCCTTTATTAATACCAGTGGACTTATTACTAACATTACCAATGATAGCCTAAGGCTTGCAAAAGATAAAATGCTCAGAGTTACTGCTAACACTCAGATTATGGGCTCTGGAAACTTATATGCAGAATTTAACTTTGATATGGTTAATAAAGACAATTTGTTCTTTTTTGATGCCCGACTTGGCTCAATGGATGCCAAAGCTTTTAATAATATTTTAGAAGCCACAGCATTTGTAAAAGTAAAAAGTGGTGAAGTAAAATCGTTAAATTTACACGCTACGGGCAATAAAAGTTATGCCTATGGCGATATGTCGTTTATTTACAGTAATTTAAAAGTAGAAACCATCAATAAAAAAACCTTGGAAAACAAAGGAATGGGCAAGGTGCTCAAAACCTTTTTTGCCAATGCCTTTGTGGTTAAAAAGAATAATTCCAGAATTAAGTTTATAACTCGCAGAGGCGGTATGTATTACGAACGAGACATAAGCAGAATTACATTAGATTACATGGCAAAAACAGCCCTAAGTGGCGTGGTAAGTAGTATTGGTGCTAAAAGCAACCAAAAACAAATAAAGCAAATTGCCAAAGACAACAAAGCCGCCAGAGACCTTGAGTTAAAGCAACAAAAAGAACTTGACAAAGCGGCCAAAAAGAAAGCCAAGAAAGAGAAATGAAAATAGGCATCCTTTCTGATACCCACGGTTGGCTCGACCCACGCATACTACATCATTTTAAAGATTGTGACGAAATTTGGCATGCAGGCGATGTAGGCTCAATGGCGGTTATTGATGAATTAGCCGCATTTAAGCCTTTAATTGGCGTTTATGGCAATATAGATAATAATGAAATAAGAGCTGTATTTCCAGAGTTTAGGATGATTAAAAGAGAAGGTGTAAACATATTAATTACCCATATTGCAGGCACACCTAAAAGATATAATAAAGCTGTTTTTGATAAATTGAAGGAAGTAATTCCAAATATCTTGGTTTGTGGCCACTCGCATATACTAAAAGTAATGGCCGATAAGCAAAATTATAATATGCTGTATGTTAATCCGGGCGCAGCAGGCAAGTATGGATTTCATAAAATACGCACCATCATTCGATTTGAAATTAACCAAGGTAAAATGGAAAATATGGAAGTGATTGAACTAGGTAAACGTAGTGCCGCCACTGAAGGCGTGTAAATAACCTCCATTATTTGGTTTGTGTATGAAACGTTGGGCATTTTGAAGCACTTCATTTTCAGTTTACTCTAAATTTTATTTGTTACTACTAATTGCCCAATAATTTATACACTTGTTTTTTTGGGGGATATGCTTTCTTTTCTGTCCTGTTTGTAGCGTTGGCATTACATTCCGCTTATTAATTCCTTTGCTTTATCCAATGTGTAAGAACCTATAACTTCTTTCTTGTCAAACACCATAAAGTAGGCAAAATTCTTTCCTGCTTGTTTTTCCCATTCAGTTCCTAACCGGCATTTAGCTTCACTGTCTGTATTATCTAAATGGTCTCCTTTCGTTTCCAATAAAATGGTCATTCCAGATTTTGTATGTAAAATGAAGTCTGGGTAATGATTGGCTTTAAATCCGTTGATGTAAAAACCTTTTCCTCTTTCTAAATTCCTATGCCAAAACGCAATGTTTGAAGAAGTTCCAATTTCCATAATTACTTTTTCTTCAAAATTATTCATTGAAGCTTCTCGTTCGTACAACGAGTTTCCAATTGATGAGCCTAATTTTCCTGGAACAATTTCATTTCCTAAATTCCAATTTGGTTTTGTGTCAATTTTCTTAGACTTAATTAAATCCATAAAACGACCTTCTGCATAAGTGTCCGATAACAATCTAATTTTTGCTTTTATTTTGTCGGTATAACTCCATTTTCTAACCAAAATATCACGCATTTGTTCCGTGTTCATTCCGTTCAAAACTCTACCAATATAGACTTTAATTTCTTGGTCAGGAATAGGATACATATTTCCAACTATCTGCATTATTTGATGTGTAATATCAGTTATTTGATTCTCTTTTGGTTTGGCTAAAATGTATTCTGCAATTGGGTCTTTTACTACGTTGTCTTCAATTTTTGTAAATGATGGACGATATTCGTCTTTTTTAGATTGTTCTAAATCTACTTTATATAAATCTGATGATATTTGGTCAAAATCAATTTTAATATCTTCATCAGATAATTTAAAATTCTTTAAAAGCGATTCTCGGTTTAGTAATTCCTCATCTGTCCCAAAAATGTCACTTGCAGTAACTTTAATAAAGAATTGAGGAAAATCAATTTTTTCAATAAATTCCTTGTTCGCTTCTTTTACCTTGTAACGTTTCACTTTATCTCCCATTTCTTGAAAAATATTTTCATCTACAGGTTGCTTTTCTTGTTCCTGTATCTGTTGTTCTAATTCCTTGCTTTGCTCTTCTGCCATTGCTTCAATTTCGGCAATCACATCTGTAGTTTCAACTTCTTCTTCAGTTGCATTTGGGTCAAAAGAAACACGGCTTTTATCAATTATATCTTCTTGCTCTTCTGTTTGTTGTTCTGGAAATAAGAAGGATTCAACAGGGTCAACTGTTTTGGTTTCTTTCTCTTCTTCTGTCATTTTATCAACCTTTCGGTAATCTTTTTCACTAAATCCAGAGGCTTGTAAACCTTTTACTATGTTTTGTAGTGTTTCGTTAAATTTTGCAGAAGCGGTTAAAACGTAAGAAAGGTTTAATTGAAATGCTTTATGTTTCTGAACGTAAGGTTGGCGTAATACACGACCTAAAATTTGTTCCACATCTACTGCACTTGATTTGTCAGCTAATGATGCTAAAATGTATGCGAAAGGGCAATCCCAACCTTCTTTTAAAGCGTTTATGGTGATGATATATCTTACCTCACATTCTTTACTTAATAAATCAACACCTTTTAACTCATCAATGTTAGCTGTTTTAATTTTTATTTGATTTTCGGGAATGCCTAAACCTAAAAGTTGTTCCTTTAATTTCTCAAAAGTTGTATTGTCATTTTTCGTTTTTGGTTGAGCCTGAAAAAGTACAATTGGGCGAATATATTTACCTCCGTCAGCTTCTTCCTTTTTCGCAAGAATTTCTAATTTACGTTGTAAGTGCAAAGCATTATTAATGACTTCTGTTTTATCGTGATTGTTATAGACAATAACAGGAAGCTTTACCATATGCTCCTTTTTCAATTCTATGGCAGGAACTAAGCTCACAATATTGCTATTGTCTTTTGGTGTTGCTGTTAAATCTAATATAAAAGATGGATTTAAGTTTTTAAGCATATCTACACTCAAATCACTTTCTGCATTATGACTTTCATCCACTACTAAAACAGGATTTAGACTTCTTATTACATTTATCAAAGCCGTATCGTCAACTCCTTCCAAAATATGCTCTCCGTTTTTGTATTGTGAAACAAACGATTCTAATTGACCATTTTCTTGATAAACTTTTCTATCCTCTTTATTGCTTGCTCGTAAACTGGCAAAATTCATAACAATTATACTCAATTGGTCGTTAACAACCGTTGGGTTAAAGTTTGAACCTTGCAACAAATCTTGTTTTTGGTAGATTTCAACTCTGTGATTGAACAAAGCATTTAGTTTTTGACGGTAAGGATGTTCAGGGTTTGAAAGTGCATTTACAGTTTGTTGTAAAAGGTTGCTCCAAGGAACTAACCAAATAACCGTTTTGGGTTTTGAAGAATCAAAAGCCGAAAAAATAGAATGCAAAGCATTGACTGCAATAAAGGTTTTGCCACCAGCAGTAGGAACTTTTACAGCAACGTGTGCCGCGTTAGGAATGTTGTTTTTATAGGGTTGCATTCCTGTACCGTCCAACGGATTGTATGGACCAATTTTATCTTCCCAATATTGGTTAAATGCTTTGGATAAGTTTTTTTGTTCTTGAACATACTCCAAGTATTCCTCCAAATTTTCGATTACTTTTTGTTGATACGATTTTAATTCCATTATTTTCTTTTTCAATTTACCACAGAGACACAAAGAGCACAGAGGGCTTATAAATATCCGTTTATTATTCGTTTTACTCCGTCTATTACCCTAACAGAATTAAAGTTTATGAGTAAACCAAGTTTTATGTTTTTTAGTTTTAAATACGTTAAAAGTTGTGCTGTATGAATATCAGCAAGAGCTTCAACGGCTTTAATTTCAATTATCACTTTGTTTTCTACAAGGATATCAATTCTATAACCCGCATTTAGTTTCACTTCTTTATATACAATTGGTAAAGCAACCTGAGTTTGGATATTTAATCCCTGTTGTTTTAATTCGTATGCCAAACAAGCTTCATAGCTACTTTCTAATAATCCTGGCCCTAATTGCTTATGAACCTCAATTGCAGCACCAATTATTATTTTTGAAATTTCATTTTCCTTCATTCGTTTTTCTTATGTTATTTCTTTGTGTTCTTTGTGCCTCTGTGGTTATTTACCTTTTTAACCGTTTAATTTGCTTATCAAAATCAGAAATAATTTTTTGAGTCTTGTTAAATCGGTCATATTCCTTTCCTGCTTTTTCTATGGCCCGTTTGTGTGTCATTTTTCCTTTGCCTTCTAAAATTTTAAACTCATTAAAGCTTAAAAACTTATCTACACTTGTTGCCAAGCCATCCATTGTAAAAGTATTTTCACGTTCTATTAAGTTTTCGATATAATCAAAATATCCTGTTACGGTTCTTTCTAAACGTTTTATCTCTTTCTCTAGCAGGTAGTTTTTAGCTATGGATGTATCAGATTTTATGATGCGCCCATCTGGAGCATTTTTCCAAGTGGTTAAGCCCATATTATCTCTTTTAGCATCTGCTTGTTTGTAGATAATTTCTGCGGCTGTATTTCCTGCTATGGCAAAGTGAAATTTATTTTGAACCCTTGCATAAAAATTCTTGGTGATTTCTGATTTAGGGTCGTAATCAATACTACATTCTGCAAAAATATCAGTGATTTGTTGGTAAATTCTTCGTTCGCTGGCACGAATGGAACGTACACGTTCTAATAACTCTCTGAAATAGTCTTTCCCAAAAAGAGTTTCCCCTTGTTTTAGGCGGTTGTCGTCCAAAACAAAACCTTTAATAATGTATTCTTTTAGTGTTTTGGTAGCCCATATTCTAAACTGAGTAGCTTTGCCAGAGTTTACCCGATAACCTACCGAAATAACCGCATCTAAATTGTAAAACTTAGTTTTGTAATTTTTACCATCTGAGGCAGTTGTTTCCAAAATGGAAATAACTGAATTTTCTTCTAACTCATTGCTTTCAAATATATTAGCCAAATGTTTGTTGATTGCAGGAACGCCAACACCAAACAATTCTGCCATCATTTTTTGTGTCAACCAAATGGTTTCGTTTTGAAGCAATACTTTTAGGGTAACGTCTCCACTTGGTGCGTTATACAGAATAAAATTATTTTTAGGTACTAAATCGCTCATAATTTAAAACCGTGTAATGTCTCTTGGTATTTTTTTAAAAATGATATTTTTCTTTGCCATAAATTCTTTTGGCAACAAACAATTGTCAGCATAAATAACATATTGCTCGCCTTTGGTTTTTATAAGTTCCAAAGCATCAAAATCTAAAGTAGTTAAGCTGTCTTTTTCGTAAATGAAATAGTAAACAGAGGATTCTTTTTTGCCTAAAAAATACTTGGTTTCTTTTTGTGCTTTTGGCTTTAGATAAGAAGTTCTTGTTTCTGAAAACCAAATGTATTCTCGTATTTTTTCTTTGCCTACTTGCTCGTTTAAGTTTTGGTTTTCATCAAATAGAGATAAGCCCAATTCGTAAAAGTCGAATGCTCCGCCTGTGCCTCCTACTGCTTTTTTAGCTGTACCGTAACCTTTGGCAACTCGTTTTACTCTTTCGGCAGTTATATCATTGGCATAATCCTCCATTTCTATTAAAATGAATTTTCTGTTACCGCCATCTTTTTTGTTTAGGTTTAATACTGCGTGAGCAGTTGTGCCTGAACCTGCGAAAGAATCTAGAATTGTAGCATTAGAATCCATTGCTATTTTTAAGATTTTCTCAATAAACTTAGATGGCTTAGGTGTCTTAAAAATATCTGATGTCTTTAATTCTGTAAATATTTTAATTAGCTCATACTTAGCATTTCTATTGTGTCCTGTATCTTCAATGTCCCACCAAATATTTGAAGGAACAATACCTGATTGATCTTTTAGAAAAGTTTTTTTAGTAATTCTTGTTTCATCTTCTGAAAAAATAATTACTTTCTCTTTTATCATTTCTTCTACTCGCTCCTTATTCCATCTCCAGCCATTTTTTGGAGGTGAAATAGTATTGCCTTTTGGAGAAATTATATTGTATGTTAAATTTACTCTTGGGTTAGGTGAGGAAACATTGCCTGAAAACCAATCTCCTCTATGGTCGTTATCTGGATTTTTATAATGAGCATTATTATCTGCAGAACGCTCTAATTTGATTGGTTGCCAGCTAGGGTTTTTAATATATACCAAGGTGTGATTATAGTCTACAGAAAATTGTTTTGCATCGTTATTTGATGAATCTGCAGACCTCCAAATCAAATCAGTAACAAAATTGTTCCCTCCAAAAATCTCATCACACATCAATTTCAAATTGGCTTGTTCATTATCATCAATAGAAATAAAGATAGCACCATCTTTTGCCAAGAGTTTATGTAATAATTTAAGTCGTGGATACATCATACACAACCACTTGTCGTGTCTGCTTAGATCTTCTCCATCTTTACCAACTACCTCTCCTAACCATTTTTTTATTTTTGGGTGGTTTACATTATCGTTATACACCCAACTTTCATTTCCTGTATTGTATGGGGGGTCAATGTAAATACACTTTATTTTCCCTTCATATTCGGGCAGTAAACTTTTAAGGGCTTCTAAGTTATCTCCGTGTATTATTTTGTTGCCACTTTTGGTGGGTTCTTTTTGTTCTCCTTTTTCAGAAGTAAAGCCGTATTTGTGTTCCAAAACTCTATAAGGCACATCTTGGTGGTGGCTAACTACTTTATCTTTTCCTATCCAATTGAGTGTAGGCATATTATATTTCTTTGTTAGATATTATCAAATCTTTTACGTCCACATCTAAAATGTCGGCTATTTTCATAAGGGTTTCCAGTCTTGGTTGTTGTCGGTTTTTAGCATAAGCATTTACCATATTGTAGCTTTTGCCTAATTTTTCAGCCAACCAAATTTGCTTTATTCCTTTTTCTTCTAAAACTTCCTTAATTCTATTCATTTAATTCGTTTCTTTTATTTGAAAATAAAGGTCTCATTGAATTCGCTCTGCTCATTTTAGATGTTTATTTTTCAGTCGCTAAAGTACTCAAAGTTTTTTAATATACTCAAAAAACTGTGATAAAAGTGTGGATATTCTATTCAGTTGAGCGAGGGCAAGAAATTGCTTCCCGCTATAAAATACGGGACAGGATTTTAGGTTTTTTAGGATTGGCTTGTGTGTCGGCAAAACCAAATGTGCAATTTGTGCGGTGGGCTTTTTTCGGCATTACTTCCAACAACGGTGGCATAAAATGAATGATGAATATCCTCGACCGCATAAATAGCTTGCAAAGTCGGGGGGAATTGGCGGCTAAGATATGACTTGAATACTTCTAAAAATCGCTGGTTAAGCTCAAAAAGAAACCACTTTCACCAATATTATTAAACGAGTATTCTGCTCTAATTACAAAATCGTACATCGTTACAAAATCTAACCCCACCCCTGCTCCCATTAATAATTTATCAGCCAAAATAGAATTTCCCTCTAGGTTAATTGTATTTTTAGCATAACCAACATCCATATAGGTTTTTAAATACAAGCCATAAGGGATGTATTTAAACTGTTCCAAGGGCATATTTTTCCACTTAGCACTTCCTACAAAAATAGCCTTTTTAAAGGTGGTTTTATTTAAAAAAAAGTTTTGAGCAAAAATGGTATAAAGCTCATACCCTCTCACCAATCTATTACTAAACCCCAACCCCGACAATAAAGTATAGGGCTGATTTGGTGGCGTGCTTAAATTTATTGATGTTAAATTATTAAAATAAAAGCCTTTCTTTAAATCGAAGTACTTAGCATAAGTTATTTGAAACTCAGTTTTATCTACGCTATTTTTTAAACCAAACCCAATATGGCTTATACTAACCGAAAAATCATGGCCATCTAAAGGATATGCTGCAATATCCCGTTTATCTATATTATACAAATAGCTTATTTTTAGTAAATTTTGTTCGTTTGTACTAGTACCCAAATAATTAGGGTTTAATAGGAGCACGGTATCGGCTACGTTGTTTTTATTATAGTTAATACTAAAATTATGCCTAGTATAAAAAGAATTTCGTAACGTGTAAGAAACACCAAACCCTAGGGTTGTTCGTAATAAATCTTCAGACTCGATAAACACCCTGTTATTATCAACAATTTTATAATGTAAATTATTGTATTCTAAGTATTTGGCTGAGAACGAAAGCCCATGCCTTTGGCTTCTATCGATGTAGGGCATTGAGTAGTTTACTTCAAATTTTTTGGTAAACCCAAATTGAGCTGTAACTGTCATCCGCTCGTTCATACCACGCATATTAAAATGATATAAACTTAACCCGTAGATTAGCCGACTTAAGTCAGCATCCTGATTTACCCACCAATCGTTAAAATTACGATCGATTATATCTAACAGGGGAATTGGAAACAAATACCAACGCTCTGCAACGTTAATAACAACATCAACCTTATCATAATCTAGTTCTAAGATGGTAACCTCTACTTCGTTAAAAAGTCTGGTATTATAAATCTTATTCCGATCGGCTTTTATAATTTCCTCAAGGGCTTTGTATGAATATGAACTACCTTTTTTTATTGAAAGCTCCCTTAAAATTATCCGATTTTTAGTTTTATTATTACCCGTTAAAAAAATATTATCGATAAAAACTGCCCTTTTATTAGAAAGTGTATCAATTATTTGAGGTTGAGAAAACGAGCTAATTGAAAGACCTATTAGTAAAAACAAAAAAATACCTTTGCATAAAAAAAAAACAGGTGCTCTTACTATCATCATATATTTTAACTGGCAAAAGTATAAGCAACAAAAGTAATAGACCCGTTACAACTTTTAGTTAAACAGATAATATAATCTTGTATTATTAAATAGCATTAAAACATTTTATGGCAGAATTAACATTAGCTACGATTTGCCAAGTGGTATTCACAAGTGGTATTCGATAGACTTACGAACAGAGCCAGTTATTTCTAATAATGCTAAAGCCTCTTTTTTAGATATGCCTCTTTCCTCTATTATCATTTTAATGGCTCGGTTTACCAGTTTTTTATTACTCAGTTTCATATCCACCATTTTGTTCCCTTTTACTTTTCCTAACTGTATCATAACCGTGGTAGATATCATGTTTAAAACTAACTTTTGAGCAGTACCCGATTTCATTCTGGTACTGCCAGTAACAAATTCAGGCCCAACAAGTAGTTCAATCCCAATATCTACAGCTTTAGACAGTTTCGCATTTTTATTACATGAAATTCCTCCTGTTAAAATATTTTTTTCTTTTGCTTTTTTAACTCCTCCAAGCACATACGGTGTTCTGCCTGAAGCAGCAATGCCAATCACAGTGTCTTTTTCATTAATATTATAGGCACATAAATCTTTCCAGGCTAATTCTGTATTGTCTTCTGCATTTTCAACTGCTTTTCTAATAGCGGTGTCGCCACCAGCTATTAAACCTATTACCATTGTATCTGGCACTCCATAAGTTGGGGGGCATTCCGATGCGTCTAGTATTCCTAATCTTCCACTTGTTCCTGCTCCTATATAAAACAATCTTCCTCCCTTTTTCATTCTAACAACTATTTGCTCAATTAACTTAGCAATAGTCTCTATTTCTTTTTCTACAGCTAATGGAACTACTTTATCTTCAGAATTTATGTTAGTAAGTATATCTTTAACTCCCATTTGGTCTAAATCAGAAAAATTAGAGGGTGATTCTGTTGTTGTCATATAAATAATTTTAAGTAAGTTTTTTGCAACTATTACTTGGTTAGTTTCGATATGAATTAATCAGGTTAAAATTTCCATTCAACAAATGCTTCCATTGCTTCGTACTCTGCCATGCCTAATTTGTCATATATTCGAGCTGTACTTCTGTTTCTATCTTCAGAACGTTGCCAAAATTCTCTGTTATCATCTCCTTGAAAAGCCACGCCATCCTTTTGTGATTGGTGCTTGAAAATAGCCCATCGTTTTTGCAATAGTTCTTCGGGACTAATTGGCACAGCCATATCAATTTCTCCTATATTCCATTCTTGCCAAGCGCCTCGGTACATCCAAACAATACAATCTTTCATCCACTCTTCGTCTTTTAGTATGTTTACTGCTTTAAAAACAGCATCCAAACACACCCTATGGGTTCCATGTGGATCAGATAAATCTCCTGCTACAAAAATTTGGTGAGGCTTTATTTCTTTCATCAAATCAACCGTAAGGCGAATATCCTCGTCTCCCAGTGGGTTCTTCTTTACTTCACCAGTTTCATAAAATGGCAAATCCATAAAATGCACATTTTCTGCTTTAATTTTGCAAAATCTACTTGCGGATTTTGCTTCGTTTCGTCTTATAAGGCCTTTGATACGAAGTAAACTTTTAGGCTCCTTTGTAATTGATTTATCAGAATTAGTATAGTCGGCAACTTCTGCAAATATTTTTTTTAATTTAGAATTCTCGTTATCAAGTAACTTGTCCAAATCACTTGCGAAGTCTAAATAATTAAAAGCATAATCATCAAAAACTGCAATATTGCCTGAAACCTGATAAGCCACGTGTACATTATGCCCTTGATCAACCAAGCGCATTAATGTGCCACCCATTGATATTACGTCATCATCAGGATGAGGGCTAAAAATCAACGAAGTTTTGGGGTATGGATTAGCTCTCTCAGGTCTTTGACTATCATCTGCTTTTGGTTTACCGCCTGGCCATCCTGTTATGGTATGCTGCAATTGGTTAAATACATTTATATTTATTTTGTAAGCAGCCCCCTTCTTTGTAATCAACTCACTCATTCCGTGTTCATTATAATCGGCACTTGTCAACTTAAGTATTGATTTATCCAACTTCTCGCATAACCAGACCACAGCCTTTCGTATTTGTTTATCAGTCCACTCTACAGAATCTAACAACCAAGGGGTTTTTACTTCTGCCAGCTCGGCAGCTGCAGGGGTATCTAATACAATACTCACATTGGCGTGTTTTTTTAAAAAAGAAGCAGGAATATGCTCACTTATTCTGTGGTTCAGCGCCTTTTCAATAATTTCAGCTTTGCCCTCACCCCAAGCCATTAAAAACACTTTTTCAGATTTCATAATGCTATCAATTCCCATTGTTATGGCATTATGAGGCACATTATGAATTCCATTAAATGCAGGTGCGGCATCAATTCGTGTAAGATTATCCAAAGTAACCATACGTGTTACAGACTCTAATGAGGATCCAGGTTCGTTAAATCCTATATGCCCAGTACGGCCAATGCCCAATAATTGAATGTCAATGCCGCCAGCCAATAAGATTTGATTTTCGTAAGCCGCACAGTAGGTATCAACATAGTCGAAATCCACTTTTCCTTGTGGAATATGAATATTTTCTTTTTTGATATCAATATGATTAAACAGGTACTCATTCATAAACCGATGATAGCTCTGTTTACTTTTAGGGTCTAACCCAAAATACTCATCAAGGTTAAAGGAAACAACATTTTTAAAACTTAGCCCTTCCTCTTTATGCATACGAACTAGTTCATTATAAACCTCTATTGGCGAAGACCCCGTAGCAAGTCCTAAAACTGCCATTTTGCCTTCCTTTTGTCTATCAAGAATTAGCTTTTTGATGTGTAGCGCAATGTCTTTAGAAGCCTCAACTGAGTTTTCGTATATTTTAAGTTCAAGTGTTTCGTGCATTCTGCTCATCGTATATTTAAGTAGTAAAAAAACCTCGAGGGCAAGCCCCCGAAGTTTTAAATCAACCAAGTAATTTTCAGAAAATCACACTATCACCTAAGTTGAGCCGATTCACTAAAGCGATAAGCACTAATGTACTGAGTTAAAAAGACTTCCAAAAATACTCGCAACACCTTTCATGTGTTCCTGCGTTTTTTGTAAACTTTTTATTCTCAGTCTCTTAGCACTTCTCATCTCTACTGAATCGCTCAATTTAGGTATCATTTATATTGATGGATTTGCTGGTGTGTTAGGGTTATTATCAATTTCTGTTTGCGCATAAGGATAGAAATTTCTAGTTCGTTCCGGATTAGCATCATTAGGAGCTGCTCTATTAAACCTTCTGCTATCCTCTAACCTTAATCCGCTCATATGAAGTTCTATAGCTCTATTTCTATAGATTTCTTCGAGAATGGAAGATTGATTCATTGCGCCTGAATAAGCTGGAAGATTAGCTCCAACACCATAGGCATCAGCAACAGGTGTTTTTGTTAATACATTATCTAAATGAGAAACGGCATTAGCTAAGTTGTTTAATCTTGCTTCGGCTTCTGCCATTATTAGCATCATTTCTCCGGGTAAATACAATGGTATTGGGTCTTCATCTGCTGTAAAAAACCCAGAAGCATAGTATGTGCCTGCATTATTAACAAAATAAAAGCCATGCCTTTCATCATTTATTGTATCTATTGCAATTGATGCTGGTAAGCCAAGTTGCCCATCAGGCTTTGCTTCATACACATTTTGAGTTATTAATGAAACTCTATATACTGGGTTTTGTACCACATTATCAAATAGAAACTGAGATTTTACACTTAAATCAACAGCATTCGCATCCGATAATGCGCCTGAATAATCACCTGCCATCATTTTATACCTGGCAGAAAGTGCTCGAGCAGCATTCGCAATATCTATGTTATCACCAACTTTTGCATAAAAATCGACACTTATCGTGCCTGATAATGAACTAGCATTATTTAATAAACTAATGGCTTCACTGAGAACATCTGCTCTACTTGAGAAGGTGGCAGATTGCCCGCTTCCAAACTTTACTGTATTAATAACACCTTGCTCCCAATATTGCGCCATAGTACCTAATGCAAGTGCTTTAAATAAATAGCCATACGCTTCTATACCTGCTGCAATTCCTGGCTCTCCAATTTTATCCGCATTTATAATTAAATCCTGACAATCAGAAATAGTTAAAGCTAAGCCTGTCCACATACCAATAATTACACCATTAGCAGGGGTTACATTTTCATACCCATTTTCTAATTGAGCAATTTCAGCGTTACCTGCATTTAATACGGTAAGTTCTCCAGAAGATAAACCCGAAGCGGTAATATTAGAGTAAAACGGACTTGACCCGCCATTAATAAATCTTTGTTGAATTCCCACAGCCAGCCCTATTAAACCTTCAGGAGAGTTTAAAATATCCTCTTCTGTAGCTGCATTTGGGTTTACAAAATTTGTTTGACATGAGGAGATAATCACTACCAAAGTTGTCAATATTATATATAATTTTTTCATAATTTTATTATCTAAATATTAAAAATTAGCTGTGAGTTTGAGTTGGTATAATCTAGGAATTGGGACATTTCCAAAGTCGTCTCCTCTTACGCTATTGCTTTGGCCTGCTGAATTGGTTTCAGGATCAAATCCTCTGTAATTATCAAAAGAAATCAAGTTTCGCCCAACTAAAGAGATGTCCAGATTTTCAATAAATCCTACTTTTCCAAGATTATAGTTAAGAGCCAATTCTCTTAATTTTATGTAAGAACCATCTTCAACATGCTCTTCTTGAATTCTAGGGCCAATAAACCCGCCTATTGCAGCAACCCAACCTCTTGGAACTTCTCCTCTCAATTCTTGCTCTGCAAGTTTACTATTACCCACATTATTTCTGGTAATTATATCCCAGTTCCATACGTCAAATCCTTGAGCTGCATCAAATTGAAATCGCAAACTAACCTTTTTATACCTTATGTTGTTTACTAATGTCCAGGTATAATCAGGGTTTGGATCACCAAGTACTTTGCGTAGTGGGTCTCCGGTTGGTTGCCCGTTTGCATCTCTCATAGGCGTACCGGTTAAATCATCTCCTCTTTCAACTTGAGGCAAACCTAAATCAGATAATAATAGCGACCCATCGTTATTTCTAGCATAATATCTTGCAAAAAATACCCCTAGCTGCTCTCCATCTATAGCACTTTGAGCTCCACCTCCGCCTCTAAGGGCAACTCCGGCTCTTGTACCACCAATTCCGCTAACTTCGTTTTTAAACGTGTTAAAAAGAAATGTAACATCCCACTCTAAGTTTGATGTTCTTATCGGTGCACCGGTGAGCATCAATTCAATACCAGTATTGGTCATTCCTCCAATATTAGTAAGTACGCTGGCTCCACCCTCAGTAGGAGCTAGGTTTCGAGCTAATATTAAATCTACAATATCCTGATTATAATAGGTAAACTGAAATCCTAATCTATTATTCAAAAATGCCATATCAGCACCTACTTCAAATTCTGTCATTATTTCGGGTCTAATATTAGGATCACCCAAGTTACTGCTTCTTATAAAGCTCCCTCTGCCTGTTAAATTAGATGGAATATAAGGCGTGTTTCTTGAATAAGGCCCAATTGCAGTTAAATTACCTGCTTTACCCCAAGACGACCTAAGTTTAAATGAGTTCCAGAACCCTGAAAGTCCTGAATTTTCCCAAAAATCTAGTTGAGAAAGCACAAAGCTTCCACTCGCTTTGGGGTAAAACTGATTTCTCTCATTTTCTCCAAAAGAAGAAGCACCGTCAAACCTACCCGCTAGTGTAACAAAAAGCATATCATTAAACCCTACGGTTTGTTGTAAAAAATACCCCCAAATGGATCGTTCAGATTTTGATTCTTGTGGGAGGTTAAATTGATTATTTATGGCTTCAGTAGTGGTTACAAAACTTGAAAGGTCTCGCCCTTCAATGGCAGTAAATGAATTTCTATCGTATTGCAATTGCCCTCCTAAAGTTGTGGTGGAAGTAATATTGCCAAACTCCTTAAAGTATGCTGCATTAAAATCGTGGTTAATTTTAAATACATTTGAAGTGGCAACTGCCACATAGCCATCTGAGAAAAATGCGGCTGATACAGGGGAGTAAGGTATTCTTGCTTGGTACGTATTACCCACCAACGAGTAGGTATCTAACCCAAAAATATAGTTAACACTTAATCCTTTTGTAGGAAAATAGCCTACTTGTAAATCAGCAATTACTCTATTGGTTTCTTGCGTAATATCCTGTTCTTCAATTACAGATAAAGGGTTAAGCCGAACAGGCTCCACTCCCAATAAATCCCCATTCACATCTCTTTCGGTAGCGTCCCACACATTGTCCGAAATGGTCATTGTACTAATTGGGCTAAAAAAGTTATTCCCGTTAGGCCGATCATTACTAAGTGAGTTATTATAGACTAAACCCGTTGAAAGTTTTAGTACTTCTCCAAAATTTTGATCTAACCTTAACCGAACTCCATATTTTTGAAAATCAGTATTGGTGATAATTCCTTGGTTTTTCATATAAGAAGCAGAAGCAAAATACTTTGTATCGCTGTCTCCTCCTTTTAAAGAAATATAATTGTCAGTTCCTATGGCCGTTTGAAAAATTTGATCTTGATAATCATACCTTGTTACATCATAGGTATCTTCAACCAATGGCCTGCCTGCCAATGCTGCAGGGCCTGTGCCTGGGTTTGCTGCTCTGTCTGCAGCACTTCTTAAATCAGCAATAGTAGTTAACCTGTCTTGCGTGGTGCCTAATCTTTCTGATCCTTTTATTCCAAATCTTCTATTAAGCGTGTTAAACTCCAACCTTTTTCTAAGTTTGCTCACACTAACACTCGTTGAAAATGTAACATCTACTTTTCCTTCGCTTCCTCTTTTGGTAAAAATTTGCACTACACCATTTGATGCACGTGAACCATAAATTGCTGCAGCTGCGGCTCCATTGATTACTTCAATCCTCTCAATATCATTAGGGTTAATATCTACCAACCTGTTTTGGCCTGCAGCAAACCCGGTTTGCATTGCATCTGCATTTAAGTTTATTACATTTTGCGAGCTATTATCTACAATTACTCCATCAATAATGTAAAGAGGTTCCGATGAACCATTTATGGTGCTTGTTCCACGAAGTCTTACAGAAAACCCTCCACCAGCATTACCAGAGTTTTGTGTAATTTGTGCTCCCATTACTCTACCTGACAATGCAGCTATTGGGTTACCAGAACCTAAATTTTTGATACTTTCAGCATCAATAGTTGTTATTGCATTTCCTAGCTGCTTTCTACTTGTAGCTACTGAAGTACCCGTAACAATTATTTCGTCTAAGCTTAAAATGTCTTCGTGAAGTACAATATCAATATTACTACCCTCTATACTAACTTTTTGACTTGAATAGCCTATAAATGAGATTAAAAGCACATCTCCTTGAGCGGCTGCAATTTTAAAATTACCATCAATATCAGTTATAGTACCATTGTTCGTTCCCTGAACAAGTATATTTACGCCAGGAAGTGCAAGTCCTCCTACATCTTTTACAGTACCGTTAATTGCATTTTGTGCAATACTCGGCAAAGAACTAGCACATGCAAGTAATAAGACCATTAACAAATTGTAAATTTTTTTCATGATAAAATTTTTAAGTTAAAAAAATCTAATGTAGCGCATTAATGCAACTGTTGCAATTAAACATTCTGCTTTATGCCTGTTTTTAATCATTTTCTTTGTTTTGCTATATTTTTATTGTCTTTTATGCACTTTTATGCTTTTTTATTTTTAAAAAATATGCATTACTCTAAATTTTTGGTTCTACTCGGATTTGTGTGGGTAAAGGGATAATCCACCATGAAAGAAAAGGATTGCACTTTTGAACTTTTCAAAGGTTCGATAGACCCTTGTTGCAGTTAGTTTTATTTCTTGTAATTTACCGTTTTAACCTTTCGTCCATTGCATTGCATTCAAAATCTCCTGCAATGGTAGGCTTATTGCTAGTGTTAAGTCAAGCGTGCTGTGTCGCAAAAGTTGATATTATTTTTTTGCCAGTGATATAATGTAAACTTGCCCTTTGGGTGTGTTAAACACTACTTTATTGCCCATACCATTAACGTTTGGATAGATTGCAATAGCCTCGGTTGAGGATGTTAGATTGATTTTTTTCTTTCCTTTAATAGTATATATATATAGGTTAGATGCTAGATATTGATGCCCATCATCACTCACCTCTGCAAATAAAATTTCATTATTAGTAACCCATTTCGGAAATTCAGCATTTTTATACTCCTCTAGTATTGTGCCATCTAATTTTGTTATAAAGGAGCCTAATCCAGAAACTCTAAATAAAAGCTTCGTTTCGTCTGGCGACAAGGAAACATTTAGGTAATTACGTTTTCCTAATGGAGCTATTTCAATTTGGCGGCCATCTCTATAAACTAAAATAATCTTATATAAATCGCTACTTGCTTTTGCCTCAAGTATTTTAGAGGCTCCTTGACAAGCGTAAAACGCCTCAGGGGTTTGTTCTTTTGAAGATAGGTTAATCGAAATTTTGTTTTTTGATAAAATCTCGATACGCTGTAGCTTGCTTTGGGATTCTTTACTCTTATAAAATATGTAATCATCTGTAATTAAAGGTTCATAACCAACTCCATTTTCAGAGGATATTTCTACTGCATTTTTTTCTCCTATTGTATAAAGCCATAAGCCTTTATAATTGCTGGTGGTATATACTAATTTGTCACCCTTTGGATTAAGCTTTAAGTTAAAGCCTTTAATATCCAGTTTTTCTATTTTTTCTACAGAATAATTGTTCTGCCCATAAGCAAAGTTAATTGCAAAGGCTGCGAGGAAAACTATGTGTAATTTAATTCTCATAATTTTATTTTTTTACAAGTTTTAATGTTTTTACAAGTTGATGAGAGGATAAAACCACCCAATAAAGCCCACGCTCTAATGCACTAGTATTTAAATCCAAAATTTGAGTACCAATATCAAAGTTGTGCTCTGATTGCCTCATTATTTTCCCCTCAAGGTTATAAATGGTTAAAAGCCAATTTTTATCCAAATTGCTATTAAGGGTAATTTCTAGGTAAGCATTACCTGCAGATGGGTTAGGATACAGCTTTAGCTCAACTTCTTTTACTACTGTAAGTTCATTTTCAAATCCAGTTATTGTTTTATCAAAATAGGCTAATGCTGCACCTATTAACTCTGTTTGGTCTTCTTGGTTGGCTGTTTCAAGAGCAAAAGCAAGGTAAACAAGGGCTCCATCAATTGTTCCTGCCCCAAATATGCCTTTGTAAGCAACTGCACTGTTTTTACCTGCTACAGCATACTTTAAAATTTTGTGGGAGCCATTTAATGGAGTAATATCATCCGGAAAATCTTCAGGGTAAGTTAGCCCAAAATTAATTGAAAGGTGTTCGAAATCAGTACCTGCTATTCCTGTTGCGGGCGAATAGTCAGATGCCCCATCGCTTACATACTGGGCTTTGAGGTAATTAGTATAAAATGTTTTATCTCCAGGTGTGCCTTTGTTATCCAAATCCCATCCAATTTCTGACCCTGTTATTATTAGTTTCCCTCCACCATCTAAATATAAAGCAAGCTTGGCTTGTTCTGTACTACTTATGCTTTCGTCAGCCGTAGATTCGTCTCCTACAAACCAAACCACAACCTCATAATCTACTAAATTTATTGTACCCGAAGCTACGGCTTCATTAGTGGCAGTTGATATTTCTGCCTCTTTGGAGTCTCTAATGGATGTAAAATAATTAGTTGCAAAATCATGATAGTTATTTGCATACGACCCACTTACCCTGTCAAACCCATCTACTATAAGTATTTTTTCTCCTTCCATACCAGATGATCTGGAATAAATATCTCCTGCGCCACTTTCCAAACCTGATTGCTCAACTGCAGTTAATTTAAAATGGTAAACATCACCATCAGGCACATCAATAAAGTTATTTGAACTCGCAATTATGATGGATGTGCTTTGGGCATCCATAGAGGTTTCGTCTGCCGCCAAACGCCAGGTAGTTTGAGCATCATTAGTAGCATAGTATAATCTGTATCCTAAAAGTGTAGCTTCTGTATTGGCTTGCCATCCGGCATTAATGCCTGTACCTACATCTGAAGCTAGTACATATTCTAATAAAGGCGTTGCCGGAGCTACAGCCGGGCCTCCTGTTAGGCTAATATCAACCTCTGTATATTGGCTTGCCTGTACATTTATTGTTTGAACATGTGTATCGTATTCAGGTTTTTCGAATTTTACTTCATAATCTCCCGGAGCAAGCCTATCAAAAAAATAAAATCCGTTTAAAAAAGAATCTCCCGTATAAATTTTTTCATCTGCTGCATTGGGGTTTATTGTAACTGTAATTTCATTAAGTGCATTGCCTTGCGAATCAGTAATTACTCCCCCCATTTCTCCAACAGGCAAAAGAGGTTTGTCGTAATATTTTAAAAATGATTTTACAATAGACCAAGCCGCTGCTTTTCGATAACTTGAATTCATTAGCCTGCGCCCTTCGTTTATATTACTATGAAACGAAGCTTCGGAAAGAGTGCCTGGCATATTTAGGTTATTGAGCACCCCTAACCCATTGGTAAACCCTGTAAAGGGGATATCTGCTCGTGCCGAGGTGCTGGTTGTTTTCATATATTTATATAGTTCATCATCCATAATGTCAGCCATTATTAATGCGTCTGGATAATCGGCTACTCCATCGGAAGGCCCAGCATATAATACCACAGTATAATTTACCGATTTATTACTTGACCCATTGGTATGAAAAGAATGAAAATAATCGGCTCCAAATGCGTTGGCCACCTGAACCCTATCAGCTAAACTGGGCTGCCTGTCGGGGGCATCGGGGTCGTTGGTTGTTTTGGTAATTTTTACTTCGGCTCCCAGGTTTTGCAAAAGCGTATCTAAATAACCAATGGCTTCCCAATTGGCATCAGATTCATAATAAATAGTGCCAATTCCTAAATCGGTCGGTCGGTCGTCACTATCCTGACCTCCGTGGCCTGGGTCGAGGCAAATTTTAATACCTTCAAACTGTGCCATGGCAAATGGCGAAAAAAGCGAAACAACTACTATTAGTATAATTCGAAAAACTATCATTGGCTTCTGATTTATTTCTTTAACGTTTTCTTTTAATAAGTGTTGACTTTACTACTTTACTCTCATTATAAAGCCTATCCAAGCTAGAGATTGCGTAGGTATATTTTTTGCGATTTTGCACTGTTTTATCAATATAAAAAGGAGAGTTAGCTCTAATAATTGCAAGAATATTTTCAGGGTTGCCAGTATCATTAAGCGTATTTCTATAAAACCTGTATATAACAAAATATTTTGCCGTTGAATCTGAAGATGCCCAACTTAAATGGATGCCTGAAAATTCATTTTTAACCAATAAATTAGTTGGCTTGTCTGGAGCAATACTGTCTAACCAAGGCATTGGAGGCACCAATGCTATATGCATGTACAACTCATTTCTTAATGTATCTGTAATACCAAGAGGGTTTAAAAAAAACGAGTTGGTATTATAAAAAGCACTACCTAACATGTTTTTACTTTTTCTGGTTAGCCTAATTTGGTTGGGCACTTCTGAGGGGTTCATCCAAGCCTCCACTTGATTCTTCCCTCCAATTCTATAGGAGGCGTGACCTACATATATATGCCCATTGTATTCTAGCTCATCCCACCAATTCATTACTTTTTTAAACGAAAGTTTAGAATGGTCTATGTGTAGGTATAGTTGAGGAATAACATAATCAATCCAATTATTATCCATCCACAATAAAACATCTGCAAACAAATCATCGTAATTTCTTACGCCTGCTTGCGAATCAGATCCTCTTGGGTCGTCACTTTTATTTCGCCACACACCAAAAGGGCTAATGCCAAACTTAATCCAAGGTTTCACACTTTTAATTGTGTCGCTAAGCATTTTTATTACCTTGTTAACATTCTCTCTTCGCCAATCATCCTTTGCTTCACTTGTATAATTTTGCCCATAGTTTTGAAAAGATACGCTATCTGGAAATTCCACATTGGCAATTCTATAGGGATAAAAATAATCATCGAAGTGGATGGCATCTATGTCGTATCGTTCGGTTACATCTTTTATTATACGGGTTACATAGGTTCTAACTTCAGGAATACCAGGATCGAAATACATACGGCTCCCATACTTTACAAACCATTCTGGCTTTTTATAAAATATATTGGTGCTGTCTTCGGGCAGCTTTTCCATATCTACAACAGCCCGGTAAGGGTTAAACCATGCATGAAATTCTAAGTTTCGATCGTGAGCCTCCTCAATCATAAAAGTTAATGGGTCGTAATAAGGGGCAGGTGCTTTACCACTTGTACCTGTTAAATATCTTGACCATGGTTCCAATTCTGAAAAATAAAACGCATCTGAAGAAGGTCTTATTTGCACAATTACCGCATTAAAGCCATTCATTTGATGCATATCTAGTATTCTGCGAAATTCATCTTTTTGCCTACTGGAAGAAAGCCCTGGTTTAGACGGCCAATCAATGTTTTTTACAGTAGCCACCCAGGCCGCTCTAAATTCATGCTTAGGCGATTTTTGAGCTAGAACCGAGCCTGCTAATAATACTATTGCAATAACTACATTAATCTTTTTCATGCTATTGAGTGGAAATGCTATTGGCAGTAAAATTTTTATTGATTGACACAGGCAATATTCCTTCGGGCTCTAGCTGCCCAGTAATTACTCTAAAAGCTGCATCAAGCGTGTATTTGTTTTCTTGATAAGTAATAAGAATCGATTCTGCTTTTTCCAGATTATTAATTCTATTTAGCGCATATGGATTGCCAAAAAACACAAGCTCACATTTTTGCATCGCAATTATTTTGCTCAAAAATTGAGATAGGTTTTCTGTAATTCCAAAATTTTTAACCGCTTTAAGCTTAATACTATGAACAGCAATAATTACGACATTAAACTTCTGTAATTTTAATAAAACAGAAGATTGCAATTCTTCCATATCGTTATAATTCAGATTGATTATTTCAGGTTGGGTTTCAAAATAATCCAACAATTGAGATTCAAAATAATCATGCTTACGGTTGCTTTTCCCTTTTAACAAGGTATGATGTGCCAATTGACCAATTTCAACTGTATCACCATCGGCATAAACCGAAAGAATTGCTATTGACTTTTCATTCTTACTAATTTTTACATCATTAAATTTAAGGGAGGTTATAGACTTCTCATATAGCCTGTGGTTTAATTCAGCAGTTTGGTCATTTATTTCTGAAACAATATTTGAAAATTCTATGGGCTCAAACTCACTCAAACCCATCCAATATTTATACAAAAGTTGTTTTAGGCATCTTCTTTCAATTTCATTTTCACTAATTTCTCTATTACGAATTGCCTTTTTTATTGCTTTAATTGCATCACTTACATGATTAACAAATACCAGTATGTCATTTCCTGCTTTTAGAGCCTCCACATCAGCATAACCAGGTTTATAATAATCTGAAACAGCTTTCATATCAAGTGCGTCAGTAAAAACCAATCCTTTAAAATTCATTTTATTTTTTAACAAGCCATCAACTATTTTTGGCGACAAAGTAGATGCTCTTAAAGTAAAAGAATCGAGCTGAGGTATGTGTAAATGAGCCGTCATTATAGAGCCAACACCATTTTCTATCAATTTTTTAAAAGGGTAAAGTTCTGTTTCAACCAGCTCAGCTAATGATTTATCTAATAAAGGCAACTCTTTATGCGAATCTGCATCGGTATCGCCATGGCCCGGAAAATGCTTTGCACAAGCCAAAACTCCCTCGTTCTGCATTCCCTTCATATAAGAAATGCCTCGGGTTGCTACTTCGGTTTTGTTTTCTCCAAATGAGCGAAAGTTAATTACTGGGTTGTTAGGGTTGGTATTTATATCAATAACAGGCGCAAAATTTACATTAACACCAAGCCTTTTAAGTTGCTTTCCAACGGTAGCACCCATTTCGCAAATTATTCCACTCTCTTTAATTGCCCCTAATGTTAGTTGGTACGGAAATGCTTCTACGCCATCCAGCCTCATGCCCAAGCCCCATTCGGCATCAATTGATATCATTAGTGATACTTTAGAGATACTTTGATAATAATTTGTTTGCTGAGCTTGCCTTTCAGGACTCCCTTGGAAAAATATCAATCCTCCAATACCATACTCATGTATTAAATGAGTTATATCATCGATATGAACTTGCGATTTATTAGACCAAGCAGCGATATGTATCAGTTGTCCAATTTTTTGCCCCAAGGACATAGACCTCATTTGAGCTATTGCCCACTCCTTTCCTTTTTTACCTATTCGGATAGGCAGATCATCAATCCAACTATATTGTTCCTTCATTCTATTTTACTCCAAAATCTTTATCAATTTTTAAATATGCAGTTACTATAAAAGAGGGTATTGTTGCTACTAGCACCCAAATAAAGAAATGTTGATAGCCGACTAGTTCCTGAATCCAGCCACTTATCATTCCTGGAATCATCATACCAAGAGCCATAAAACCAGTGGTAATGGCAAAGTGAGCTGTTTGATATTTTCCTCTCGAAATGTATATCATAAAAAGCATATAGCCGGTAAATCCAAAGCCGTACCCTAGTTGCTCAATAACTATAGCAGATGTTATTACCCAAAACGAATCGGGCTGAGCATAAGAAAGAAATACATAAACCCCATTAGGTAAATTGATGGCGAGCAACATCCACCAAATCCAATAGTTAAGCCCTTTGCCTGATGCTAAAACACCGCCAATAACACCGCCAATAACTAACGCTATTATGCCAAATGTTCCGTAAATTAAACCAACCTGACTTGTAGAAAGCCCAAGGCCTCCTAGGTTAATGCTGTCTAATAAAAACGGGGAAGCTAGTTTAACAAGCTGTGATTCTCCCAACCGGTAAGTCATTAAAAATAGTATTGCAACAACAATATTCTTTTGCTGAAAAAAAAGTTTAAACGTTTCAATAAATTCGGCAAAAACTTCCTTCAAAGATTTTTTCTTTTGCTGATTAGCTATTTCGGGTTCTGGAAGGGCAAATTTATGGTAGATAAAAAAACTGATATACAACCCAGCCAAAATGGCAAACACAATGCTCCAAGCTTGATAAGGATTGCTAAGTGTTTCCTCTAAATATCCTGCTAAAATTACCACCAGGCCTTGACCTGTAATCATAGCAATTCGATAAAATGTGCTTCTGATACCTACAAAAAATGACTGCTCCTTTGAGGTAAGGCTAATGAGGTATAGCCCATCACTGGCAATATCGTGGGTTGCAGAATTAAATGCCATTAACCACAAAAAAGCCATTGAGTATTGAAAATAATGCGGTGTTGGCAATGTTAATGCAACACTTGCCAAGGATATTCCTAAAATAAATTGGGTGGCTAATACCCATTTTCTCTTGGTAAAAAAAATATCTACAAAAGGACTCCAAAGAGGTTTTATAACCCACGGAAGGTATAACCAGCTTGTGTAAAAAGCAATTTTGGTATTAGAAATACCAAAACTTTTATACATAATTACCGAAACCGTCATTACAATAACATAGGGCAACCCTTGCGAAAAATATAAGGTTGGAATCCAAGCCCAAGGAGCTCGTTTAGCAGTTTCCCTCATGTTAATAATGCCTAATTAAATCTTTATAAATCCCCGGATTTGACCCTTCAATTATCGTTGCCCCAACAGCATTTTGATAAAATTGAAAGGAGCCTGCCCTCCCTATAAAAGCATAAGCATGACCTGCATATTTTAAAGCATACAGTGCTTCTAGTAATAAAGCCTTCCCAATTCCTTTGCCTCTATAGTTTTCGCTTACTCCTGTGGGGCCAAAAAACCCTGGAGCCGTGGTATTATAACATGAAAACCCAACTATTTTTTGATGGCTATAAGCAACAAAGCAAGAAATTGGGGAATTAGCAAATGCTATTTCACATTCATCGGCCCATGCCTGACTAAATTTTTGCGCAAACTTTATTACAGACGATTTTTCAAATGCCATGGCACATTTTATCTTAATCCCATTATAATCGAAACTACCAGAATGGTAGTTTGGCAGTTCATAAAGTTTTACCAACATGTCTTCTTGAGCCATTAGAAAGATTTATTATAATACATGTACCCCTCTTTTCCTAAACCCCTGAAGCAAACTTGAGTCAGATTCAGCCTCTGTAATCAAGTGATTTATTTTATCAATTCCACAAACCAAAAACCTTTGCTTCGTATCAATTTTTTCAACTGTTGACATAATAACAACTTTATCACAAACCCTAACTATAGCTTTCTTAAGCTGAGAAACCTCCCAATCAATTTCCATTAACCCTGTATCAACATCAATTCCACTAGAACTTAAAAAACAAGCATCAGCTCTCATATTGGATATATTTTGTATCATATCTAATCCTACAGTTACTTGTGCACTCTTCATTAATTTTCCACCAAAAAGTATAACCTCTATTTTAGGATGGTCAGACAGTCTCATGGCAATAGGAATACTATAAGTAAAAACAGTAATCCCCAGATCGGGCGGAAAAATTCCAACTAATTCTAAATTGGTTGTTCCTCCTCCAATAATCAACACATCATTGTCTTCTATAAGTGTCAAGGCTTTTTTTGCCATCAGCAACTTCTTATCATGGTCAAATATTTCATTTTCTCTAAAAGTATAAACCTTTTGAGCGGTAGTAAGTGCTCCGCCATGTACTTTTAGCAGCTTTCCTTCATTGGCTAACTCTTTCAAATCTCTTCTGATTGTATCTTCAGATACATTTAAGCTCAAACTTAATTCTGTAGATAAAACTTTCTTCGATTTTTCTAGCTGCGATAAAATTTCTATTTGCCTTTCTTTTTTTAGCATAATTGCAATTATTTGCGTGTTTGATGCACTAATATATAACTTTTTTGCATTTTTTGTATGATTTTAGCGAATATCGCTTAGATAAACGCATTTTTATTTAAGTGGCATTACCTATACTTATAAAAAGATCTTCGAGCAATAGGCTGCACAATAAATGACAGACCTATAATTGCACCTCCAATCAAGTTTAATATTCCTCGTATAGATTTGAGCAAGCTAACAATCGAAGAGCTCATAGAGAAAGAACGAAGTATTTCAAAGCTATTGCTACAACAATTAGCAAAAAGGAAAAGATTCAATTTGGTTTCCTTTAAAAGGTTATCTATTATCAATTGGGGCGACAAGCCAAAACCAAAAAACACCAAGGCTAGAGAATTACTAAATTATTTTTTGGTTATGTTAAAATGACCAAGAATTGCAATAATTGATTTTTTCTTAATAATCAGTCAAACGACATGATTCGCTCCAAGGTACAAAAAATTAGCACACACAAACTATACGCAAAGGTATAAAAAAAGCCCCGTACTATAAGCACGAGGCGATTTTTGTAGTCCGTAGGGGAATCGAACCCCTGTTGCTGAGATGAAAACCCAGTGTCCTAACCCCTAGACGAACGGACCTCCTTTAAAAGGTGATGCAAATATAGCAGTCGTTTTTATTAAGCCAAACCCGAAGCAAAATATTTTATAATATTTTTGGACAAATTACTCTTGGGAACACCCATTAATCTTATAACTTCTTTATTTTCATCCTCTACTATGCTTAGCTTTGCATTCAATTTAAGTGATTTAAAATGAGTAAACAAAAGCCTTCCATACCCAAAGGAACCCGAGACTTTGGCCCTAAGGTGGTAAGCAAGCGTAATTATTTAATTAACACTATTCGGGCTACGTTCGAAAAGTTTGGTTTTCTACCTTTAGAAACACCCACAATGGAGAACCTATCCGTGCTTACAGGCAAGTATGGCGATGAAGGAGACCAACTTATTTTTAAAGTGCTTAACTCAGGCGATTATGTTTCCAAAGTAAAAACAGACATTGCCAACACTCCATCGCAACAACTCACGCCTCAAATAGCCGAAAAAGGATTACGCTACGATTTAACCGTGCCTTTTGCTAGGTACGTGGTAATGAACCGCAACGAGATTAGCTTCCCATTTAGGCGCTACCAAATGCAGCCTGTTTGGCGTGCCGATAGGCCTCAAAAAGGGCGTTACCGTGAGTTTATGCAGTGCGATGCTGATGTAGTAGGCACTAAATCACTTATCTGCGAAGCAGAAATCATTATGATGATGAATGAGATTTTGCAAAACTTGGGTATTGAAGGCTACCAAATAAAAATAAACAGTCGTAAAATATTATCGGGTTTAGCCACCTATTTAGGGCATAAAGGTGAAGAAGGAAAACTTTGTGTGGCCATTGATAAACTCGATAAGATTGGCACTGATGGCGTATTTAAAGAACTGGAACAACTAGGATATAATAGTTCGCAACTGGATAGCCTCTCTCCTATTTTAGAATTATCGGATACTAATACCAATAAAATAAAAAGCCTAGAGCAAACCTTTGCTGGCAACAAAGAAGCCCTTGAAGGCCTAGCAGAAGTAAGCCAAATTTTACAATACGTAGAAGCAATGAGCGGCAACTTAACCACGGTTGATTTTGACCCAAGTTTGGCCAGAGGCCTCTCCTATTATACAGGAGCCATTTTTGAAATTAAAATACTAGACGGCAGTATGGGCAGTATTTCGGGCGGTGGCCGTTACGATAACTTAACTGGTGTATTTGGCTTACCTGATGTATCTGGTGTTGGGTTTTCGTTAGGCATCGACCGCATGTATGATGTAATGGAGGCAAGAGATTTATTTCCTACTGAGGTTGCTACCACCACCCAAGTGCTATTTACTAATTTTGGCTCTGATGAAGAAGCTTTTGCCATTAAGCAATTAGCACTGCTACGAAAAGCAGAAATTTCATCAGAAATTTATCCTACCTCAGCAAAGTTAAAAAAGCAAATGACGTATGCCAACAACCTTAACATACCTTTTGTAGTACTTATAGGTTCTGATGAAACAGCCAATAACAGCCTTACTGTAAAAGATATGGAAGCTGGCACCCAAGAATCAATGACTATTGATGCGCTCATTAAAAATTTAACCAAATAAATGAACGAACACCAAATATCTACAGCTCCATTAACAATCGATCAAGTTGATATAATTATTACATCAGGTGCTCAGTTAGTGTTATCCGAAGAAGTAACTAGCAAAATTCAACATTGCCGTACTTATTTAGATGAGAAAGTAAAAACATCAGATGAACCTGTGTATGGTATCAATACTGGGTTTGGTTCTTTATACAAAGAACGTATTTCTAAAGACGAGTTAGGCAAGCTTCAATCAAATATTATAAAATCGCACGCTTGCGGAGCAGGTGATGTCATCCCTAATTACATCGTAAAAATTATATTGCTCTTAAAAGTGCAATCGTTGAGTTACGGCCACTCAGGTGCACAAGTAAGCACCGTGCAGCGCCTCATCGACTTTTATAATAATGATGTGCTCCCAGTAGTCTATGAATATGGCTCTTTAGGTGCTTCGGGCGACCTCGCTCCTCTGGCACACCTCTGCTTACCCTTAATTGGCGAAGGTGAAGTGCATTATAAAGGCAACATTATTTCTGGTAAAGAATTAAATGCACAATTAGGCTGGCAACCCATTGAACTACAAGCTAAAGAAGGTTTGGCTTTATTAAATGGCACTCAGTTTATGGCGGCTTTTGGAGTTTGGAATTTAATCCAATCCAAACGCATCTTTGCCTTATCAAACCTTATTGGAGCACTCTCTTTGGATGTATTTGATGGCAGAATTGAACCTTTTAATGCCAAAGTGCATACCATTCGTCCTCAACCCGGGCAAGCAATTGTGGCCAAAGAAATACGGAACCATTTAAAAGGAAGTGAGCTCATCGCTCAACCGAAACAACACGTACAAGACCCCTACTCTTTCCGCTGCATTCCGCAAGTGCACGGAGCTACCAACGATGCCTTAACCTATGTAAATCAGGTATTTACACAAGAAATAAATGGAGTTACAGATAACCCAAATGTATTTCCTGATGATGATTTAATTATTTCGGCAGGTAATTTTCATGGGCAACCTTTGGCATTGGCTTTAGACTTTATGGCGTTGGCTATGGCAGAGTTGGG
>JALSJD010000149.1 GCA_026989535.1 Cyclobacteriaceae bacterium | reverse complement strand
AGATTAAAGCACTTATCTGCTTCGTTATAATCGACAAAAAGGCAACCAGCCTTCCTTGTCGATTCTGCCTTGCATCTAAGCACTTTATTTCTAACAGAGGGCAAAATCAATTAATAGAGATGCCCTAAACATTATGGTTATAATAAATTTTAATCAGTCTTTATTAGTTGTAACATCCTACAGGGCGGATTCCTGCCTGCGCAGGGATGACATTAAGTAGTTGTTTTTTCTTTGCATGCGCTTAAAGGCAGTGTGTACTTAACTACAGATTTCTGAAGAGTTTATGGGGGGATTAGAAAAAAACTTACTTTTCTTACCTACTCCTACAATAACAGGTATAAATAATTAGCGACAAAATGTTATACACCCACAAATATTGCCGAAGCACACAAATAGGACTTTTTTCATATTAGAGGGTTACTATTGTTTATTAAATCATATTAAGGTATGAAAATAGAAATATTTTCAAGCTTGTTTATCATTGCAGTTGAAAAACCTCCTTCTGATAGTTATCGGAAAGGAGGTTTTTTTTATTTTAGGCAAATGGAATTTATAAAAGTTACCCCCTCATACGAAAAGCACGTTGCCCTTATTGAGCTTAACCGTCCCAAAGAACTAAATGCACTCAATTTGCAGCTTATGCAAGAACTACGAGATGCCTTAAAAGTATTGGATCAGGATGCTGCTGTACGAGCTATTGTGTTAACAGGTAATGAACGAGCCTTTGCGGCTGGTGCTGACATTAAGCAAATGGCCAACAAAACGGCCGTTGATATGCTAATGGTAGATCAGTTTAGTACTTGGGATCAAATTCGTAAAACGCGTAAACCCTTAATTGCGGCTGTTTCGGGCTTTGCACTAGGAGGTGGCTGCGAACTGGCTATGACCTGCGATATGATTATAGCTTCAGAAACGGCTAAGTTTGGCCAGCCCGAAATAAAAATTGGCGTAATGCCTGGTGCAGGTGGTACCCAACGATTAACCAAAGCCATTGGCAAAGCTCGAGCAATGGAATTGGTGCTCACAGGTAAGTTTATTGATGCCGAAGAAGCACTTTCTTTTGGATTAATAAACCGTGTTGTGCCCGTGGAGATCTATTTAGTAGAAGCCATAAGCTTAGCCAAAGAAATTGCTCAAATGTCGCCTATTGCGGCTATGTTGGCAAAGGAGGCTGTTAATAGATCGTTTGAAACGCACTTGGATGAAGGCCTCCACTTTGAGCGTAAAAATTTCTATCTCACCTTTTCATCCGAAGACCAAAAAGAAGGCATGCAGGCCTTTATCGAAAAACGCAGACCAAATTACAAAGGAAAGTGAAATTATTCGTCATTCCTGCCTTCGCAGGAATGACGATAGTAGTATGTTATTACCTAAAACTAAATCCTATACCAACATTTAACGTATTATATCCCTGAAATGTGTATGCCCCATGTAATGTTATAATTGCCAGCTTTAACCGAGCTCCTACAGTAGCTCTAAAACCACCATCATTCGCATTTATGGCAACAGGGTCCTCAATAGTTCGTGTAATTTGTTCTCCAGTAATGGGGTCGTTGGCTCCAGGTATTTTAACCACATAAGAACCATTCAGGTTTAAATTAGATTTAAAGCTATCAAATCCAATACCTACATAACCTGTAATTACCGAAGCGGTTGCAGAAGCAATAATCTCGTAGGTAAGGGTTTTTACACCAAAAGTTGCTATTTGATTAGCTCCTTCAACTTCTCCCGAATCCAGCGCATAGGTTAAATCTATATCAGTAAAACCCACAAATCCTGAGATGTCTAGAAATTTCATTTCTTTTAACACTGGAACCCACTGTGATACGCTATGCATAACACCAAGTCCAAAATATTTATATTCTAACCCATCGCTATTAATTGTTGGCATCCAACGAACCTTAATTTCAGTGCCTTTATAAATGCCAACACCGGCTTGTATAATAGGTGACGGCACCGCAGGTGAGTTTATGGGTAAATCCTCCATTATCCCATCTAAAATAGGGCCTTGCACATATAACGAGCCTAAAATAGGGTCTGGGTCATTTTTAGATAAATAAGATCGAACTTCGTTGGTTGTAGTGCCTCCCATTATGGTCGGAAAATCACCATTCATGGCAGGGTCTCCCGTTAAATCCAGCACTTGATAATCGTCTGGTACAAATGTAAAAATTTGGTCTATTGTTGGCACATACGCTGCATTGGCACTAAAGGTTATATCAAACCCAAACGATTTATGAGGGCGAGCCGTGTTGTACCAACCATTATTAAACCCATATCCTAATCCCTTTAATAAAGGGCTTATATAATGCCCCATATACTGGTTCAAATCAGAAGTTAACCCTTCCACATACCTATCAGTCATCTCAGGTGTTATAGTTTGGGCTACTGAGAGCCTTGAAGCTCCTACTAAAAATAAGAATACGATGATTCTAATTGCAGTTATTTTCATAATGAATAATTTTATAATGCCAATTTAGTAAAAATACCGTGAAGCCTACCATTAGTAACCTCCGAATTAAAAATAGAATTTTTAATATACTTGTACAAAGAACGCATATATTTGTGTTAATAATATTTATTAGTTAATAATATTTATTAATCATGATAAGAAAAACACTCATACGGGCAGATTTAAAGGCTACTCATCAACGAGAGGTGATATTGGGTATTGTTCTTACTTGCAAAAATCATCCTTCAACCGAATTTGTATATGAGCTTACAAAAAATAAAATACCAAGTATTTCATTAGCTACGGTTTACAAAACATTAGAAATTTTTGCAAGTAAAGGGCTTATTTCAAAAGCACTTACACTTGAAGGCCAAGCCAGGTACGACCCTAACTTAGCATCGCATGGGCATATTTACAGTTCCAACTCCAATGAGATTATCGATTATGTGGACGAAGAACTTAATGCAGTAATAAGTAATTTTTTCAAGCGCAAAAAGGTTAAAAATTTTCATATCAAAAAAATAAGTCTCAATATTATCGGAGATAAAATTGATACAACCAAAACAATAGAAATTCAATAAAAGTTAAACTGTTAAATTAAATTAAATTAATTATGTCATTAGTAGGTAAAAAAGCCCCCAATTTTGAGGCACCAGCCGTTTTAAAAGGCTATGAAATTGTAGATTCATTTTCCTTAGAGCAATACCTCGGTAAAAAAGAAGTACTATTATTCTTCTACCCCAAAGATTTTACGTTTGTATGCCCAACAGAAATACTTGCGTTTCAATCTAAATTAGATGAATTTGAAAAAAGAGGTGTTGCCGTAATAGGATGTTCGGTTGATACAGCCGAAGTGCACTTAGCTTGGCTAACCACTCCAAAAAACAAAGGCGGTATTGAAGGTGTTACGTATCCATTAGTAGCTGATGGAACCAAAACCATCGCGCATAATTATGGTGTACTTGCCGGAGATTGGGCTTATAACGAAGAAGAACAATTAGTATTTGAAGGTGGTCCTGGTGTAGCCTTTAGAGGCACCTTCTTTATTGATAAAGAAGGAATTGTGAGACACGAAAATATTAATGATTTACCATTAGGTAGAAACATTGACGAATCGTTAAGAATTGTTGATGCTTGGCATCACAACCAAGAGCACGGTGAAGTTTGCCCTGCCAATTGGGAAGAAGGTAAAGATGCCATGGCGGCCACTCCTGATGGAGTAGCTGATTATTTAGCTAATCACTAAGGGAGTACACGCTTTATAATAAAGAGGCTGGTTTAAGGATTTAAACCAGCCTCTTTCTATTTTTGCCCTTCATGAGAACTTTTCTGTACAATATTTCCACTGCCGTTTTAAGAATACTGCTGCCTTTAGCAGCTCGGTTTAGCGGTAAAGTAAAATTATTTTGCCAAGGCAGAAAGCAACTTACACCTACAATTAAGCAAAATTTGAAAGAGAACAAAGCTCCTTTGTTTTGGGTGCACTGCGCTTCGGTAGGGGAGTTTGAACAGGGGCTGCCCGTAATCGAATTACTAAAAAAAAAACACCCAACATGGAAAGTAGTTATTACTTTTTTTTCGCCCTCAGGTTACGAAACCGTTAACCATAGCCTTATAGATTTTAAGTATTATTTACCATACGATACTGCGCACAATGCCGCTCAATTTATTGATTTAGTACAACCTGAGTTCGCCCTTTTTATTAAGTACGAATATTGGTATCACTTTTTAAAAGTGCTTAATGCAAGGCAGGTGCCAACTTATTCCGTTTCCTCCATTTTTAGACCTTCACAAGCGTTTTTTAAATGGTATGGTGGGTGGAACCGCAAAATGCTTTCACAATTCACCTTTTTTATGGTGCAAGACCAAACCTCTATTAATTTATTGCATTCGATAGGCCTAAAAAATGCGACCCTAACAGGCGATACAAGGTTTGATCGTGTATTAGAACTCAAAAAAGAACCACTCAATTTTCCTGAAATTGAGCATTTTATAGAGGACAGACCTGTGTTTTTAATTGGCAGCTTACGAGCCGAAGATAATGAGGTAATTTTCTCCTTTATCAATACCAACCCGACCTATGCATTTATTATTGCACCACACGATATTACAGAAAAGCATATTGCAGAAATTGAGGCTTCTGTTTCTTCAACGGTACGGCATTCTAATCTATTAGAAAATTCTAAGAAAAAAGTGCTTATTATTGATTCCATTGGCAAACTTTCGAGGCTATACCGTGTTGCCAACTTAGCTTATGTGGGAGGAGGATTTAGCGATGGTATTCATAATATTTTAGAGCCTGCTGTTTATCATATTCCTATATTTTTCGGAAACAAGCAGTATAAAAAATACAAAGAGGCGGTTGATTTGGTAAACCAAAGTGTAGCATTTCCTGTAAAAGACGAAATAGAACTAGGTGCATTAGTAAAAGCCATTGATAACCCTGAAAAATTAGCGATTATAAAAGCAAGCTTAAAACAATATGTAAAGTCGAATAAAGGAGCAGCCCTAAAAGTGGTTAACATTATAAACGAACAACAATGAAAGGCTTAGTCTATAAATCAACTGGGTCGTGGTATAATGTTAAGCTAGAAAGTGGCGAATTTATTGAGTGCCGCACCCGAGGAAAAATGAAGCTTGCCAAGCTAAAAGTAACCAACCCCATAGCAGTGGGCGATGTGGTAGAGCTTGAATTAGACGAAAGCCATAAAGGCACTGGAATAATTAAAAACATTACCCCTCGTACCAATTATGTAATGCGCAAATCAGTGCATAAAGCCAAACAAGGCAGCTTAATTGCTGCTAATATTAATCGTGCCATTCTTATAGCTACACTGCACCACCCCAAAACCTCCTTGGGCTTTATCGATCGGTTTTTAGTAACTACCGATTCTTTTCGCATACCGTCAACCATCGTGTTTAATAAATCAGATTTACTCACTAAAGAAGATTTAGGAGCCATTAATTACATTTCGTCTATTTATGAAGCCATTGGGGTAAACACGCTGCTTATTTCTGCCTTAAAAAACGAAGGGCTGGATAAGTTAAAACAACTCATTAATAATCAAACAACGTTAATCTCGGGCCATTCGGGTACAGGAAAATCTACCATTACTAATTTACTGATTCCTAATTTAAAGCAAAAAGTAGGCGAAGTATCCGAATCGGTAAAAAAAGGAGTGCACACCACTACATTTGCTCAAATGTTTGAGGTGGATGAAAGCACTAAAATTATTGATACCCCAGGCATAAAGGAGCTTGGGCTTATTGGTATTGAAGATGCCGAGCTCTCCGACTATTTTCCAGAAATGAGGAATTTATTGGGCGAATGTAAGTATAATAATTGCATGCATACTCACGAGCCAAACTGTGCTGTAATTGCAGCAATAGAGAACGAAAAAATAGCTGAAAGCCGTTATTTAAGTTATTTAAGTATGCTAGAAAATGAAGATAGAAGGTGGTAAAACTAAAAAAGAGGAGCAATTATTATACCCCTCTTTTTTTAGCTTGCGCTGCACTTATTGCTAGTTGTTAATAAATTTAACATTCCACCCAATATTAAATTACCAAATGCTATAATGGGTTTCAATACTGGTAGTTCCTGTTCCAATAAGATGATGAAGTTCGGAAGAATACTTACCAATAATAGTATGGGACAAGGTTGCCAATCTCTCTTATTTGCAAAAGTTTACTTGCAATTAAATTTAAAATCTCTATCTTTGCAGCCCTTACGATAATTGTGGGAATTAGAATATTCGAATAGCATACTATAATGAAAAGAACATACCAACCTTCGGAACGCAAGAGAAGAAACAAGCACGGTTTTAGAACCAGAATGGAATCTGCTGCAGGTCGTTCAGTTTTAGCCAACAGAAGAGCTAAAGGAAGAAAAAAATTAACCGTATCTTGCGAAAAAAGGCATAAACGATAATTAGCCTTTAAGCTATTCTATTTGTCAAATGGAAGAGTTTGATAAAATAGTACGATACACCCTCAAGAAAGCAGAAAGGCTTTCGAGTAAAAAAGATATTCAGGAGCTATTTAATAATGGCTCCTCTTTTTATTTATATCCCCTTAAGGTGATAACGCTTCCTACTACCGAAGCAACCGCCCACCAAGTGCTTTTTTCAGTGCCAAAACGCAATTTTAAACGAGCGGTTGACCGAAACTTGCTGAAACGAAGAATGCGTGAAGCTTACCGTTTGCATAAACACCTGCTGCCCACCGAACCTCAAGTACTCAATATTGCGTATATTTATACGTCTAAAGATTTATTGGATTATGCATCCATTGCAAAGCCAATAGAACAATCGCTCATTCGTATTAAAAACTATGTGGCAAAAAATAAAAAATAACACCGTCCGCACATTCCTTTTTATAGGAGGATTAAGCCTGCTTTTAGCGGTAGCAACCCCTACTAATAAGTATTTCGAAATTGCCAAAAATCTCGACATCTTCGCCACCCTTTTTAAAGAGGTAAATGCTTTTTATGTAGATGAAGTTGACCCTAAAAAGACGATTGAAACAGGTATTAATGCCATGCTGGCCTCGCTCGACCCTTACACCAATTATATACCCGAAGAAGACGCAGCTGACTATCGCACAATGACTACAGGCGAATACGCAGGCATTGGTTCTTTAATTGGGGTAATTGAAGATAAAGTGGTAATTACAATGCCCAATGAAGGGTTTCCTGCAGAAAAAGCTGGGATTAAAATTGGCGATCAGCTCGTTAAAATAGATGATGTGCCTATAACCACTACCACTACCTCAGATGTTAGCAAGCTATTGAAAGGCAAGCCTGGCACTATTGTTAAAATTGAAATAGTAAGAAACGGTGAAACCAAACATTTTACGGTTACTCGCTCAACCATTATAGTAGAAAACGTGCCTTATTACGGTATGGTAACCAATAATATTGGCTACCTTAAACTCACAGAGTTTACCACCAACGCAGGCAAAGAAGTAAAAAAAGCCGTAAAAAAACTTAAATCTGACGGAGCCACCAGCATTATTTTAGACATTAGAGAAAACCCCGGAGGGCTATTATTTGAAGCCGTAAACATTAGTAATGTATTCATCCCTAAAGGAAATTTAGTAGTAGAAACCCGTGGCAAGCAAGAAGATTGGACTCAGGAATACAAAACACTGGGTACACCCACCGATACTAAAATTCCGTTGGTTGTATTAACGAGTAGTGGGAGTGCCTCTGCCTCCGAAATTGTATCGGGCACCTTGCAAGATTACGACAGAGCAGTGCTTATCGGGCGCAAAACATTTGGCAAAGGCCTTGTGCAAACCACCCGTCAGCTACCCTATAATGCACAAGTAAAAGTTACTACCGCTAAATATTACATTCCGAGCGGCAGGTGTATTCAGGCCCTTGATTACTCGCACCGCAATACCGATGGCAGTGTGGGCAAAGTACCCGATTCGTTGATGGTGGCCTTTAAAACCAAACAAGGAAGAACCGTGTATGATGGTGGTGGCGTAACACCAGATATTAAAGTAGAAGGGCAATACCTTGCCCCTATTACCATTAGTTTATTGAGTAAAGCACATATTTTTAATTATGCCAATCAGTATTATTACACCCATCCTACGGCTCCAAAATTGAAGGGCTTTAGTTTATCGGATGCTGAATATGCTGATTTTGTGGCTTGGTTAAAGGATAAAAACTACGATTATACCACCAAGCTCGAAAATGCCATTGCTAAATTAGAAGAGAACAAAAGCAATGACCCTATGGTGGAAAAAATTAAAGACAAGCTTGAAATTCTAAAAAAAGAAGTAGCACATAATAAAGAGAAAGACCTGCAAACGCATAAAGAAGAAATTCAAAGCTTGCTCGAAGAAGAAATAATGGGAAGGTACTACTTTACTAAAGGTGAAATTGCTTGCTCCATTACGCACGATAACGATGTAGCCGAAGCCATTGCGCTTTTAAATAATCCTGCCAAATACAATCGTATTTTAGAAAAGAACCAGCCTTGATTTTAAGCATTGAAACCTCCACTAAAACCTGCTCTGTTGCTTTACACAACCAAGGAGCGTTATTGGCAGAATCTACCCTGCATGTAGATAAATCACACGCTGAAAAATTAACCGTACTTATCAAAGATTTATTAGCGTATGCCTGCATTTCTACCAAAGAGTTAACAGGTGTAGCCATTGCAGGAGGCCCAGGTTCTTATACAGGCTTACGCATTGGCACCTCCACCGCCAAAGGCTTATGTTATGCCTTAAACATTCCATTAATTGCTATAAACACCCTTGAAGCGATGGTGTTTGGTGCCGCTCAAACACTAACCGAAGCATATATTCTTTGCCCAATGTTAGATGCCCGCAGAATGGAAGTGTACTGTATGTTGGCAGATAAAGAGTTAAAAATAATAGAACCTGTTAAAGCTAAGATTATTAAAGAGGGTTCTTTTAATGAAGCCTTAAATAATTATAAAATTGTTTTCTTTGGCAATGGTGCTGCCAAATGCAAGCCGCTATTGGAAGGGCATACAAATGCTTATTTTTTAACTATTTCATCTATTTCAGCGGTAAATGTGGGTGCTTTAGCCTGGCAAAAATACCAAAAGCAAGATTTTGCAGACTTAGCTTATTTTGAACCAGAATACCTCAAGGAGTTTATAGCCACTAAACCTAAAAACTTATTTGCATGAGCGACCAAATAATAAATAGAGTAGCAAATAGTGCCATTATCTCGCTTGATTTAGAAGATTTTTACCCCAAAGGGGAACGAGTGGTTTTCGATATTAAAGGCAATTTATACGAAGAAACTATTCTTCGCGAAAAGGAATTTCGGGCTTTTATAAAAGAACATAATTGGGCCAATTATAAGGGTAAAAATGTAGCTATTACTTGTTCGGTAGATGCCATTATACCCACGTGGGCATTTATGCTTATTGCTTCTAAGCTTAACCCCATTGCCAACCACATTAGCTTTGGTACACTAGCCGAACTCGAAAAGGAACTTTTTACGATGGGGTTAAACAAGCTTAGAATTGAGGAATACCAAGAGGCCAAAATAGTAATTAAAGGATGCAGTGGCAATGCCATTCCAACCTCTGCTTACGTGGAGATTGTCCGGATTTTACAACCCGTGGTAAGTAGCCTAATGTTTGGCGAACCTTGCAGCACAGTGCCTGTGTATAAAAAGGCAAAAAAATAGGGCATTTTCCATTTATTGCTAATTTTAATCGCAGAGCGATAGCCTTTTGGTTTGCTATGCGTCTAAAGCTTCCACGGTTTCTACCTCAGGAATAGCTCTTTTTAGTAAAGTTTCGATGCCTGCTTTAAGGGTAATGGTACTGGAGGGGCATCCGCTGCAAGAGCCTTGCAAAAGCACTTTTACTAATCCTTTATCAAACGAATGAAAGCTGATTGCACCTCCATCTTGCTCTACCGCAGGCTTTATGTATTCGTCTAATATCCCTTTTATTTTAGCCACAATTTCCTCATCCTCTGCATTCACAGGTGCTTTTTCAGACTTCGGTTCTTTTTTCTCATAAAAATCAGAAACCATTTCACCAACTTCAACCCCTTTTGTAAGGGCTTTGGTTATAAGCTCACGAGCTGCTCCTTGTACTTCAATCCAGTCGGTATTGTCCTTTTTAGTGAGGGTTATATAATTGCTAGAAAAAAAGATTTCTTTTACCCAAGAAAAATTTTCAAATAACAGCTTTGCCAAAGGCGAACTATTGGTTTGCGCATAACTCGTAAAATCGTGAAAAAAATTTGGTTGCACTAACATATAATTAGCCACAAACTTCATTGTATTTGGGTTGGGGGTCGATTCTATATAAATAGAGGTTGCTTTGGATTCCATACTATTTGCTGTTAAGATTCAAAAATAATCAGTTTGTAACCTAATTTATTATTACCCTTAAATTATTAAATCATTACCCATAATTTTTTTGTTTTTTTATCACTTGGTTTTATAGTTCTTTGTACTATTGAGTTTTTTTAAGCATAAAAGAAATTTTTAAGCAAAAGATTGATTAATAGACAATTTTCTAACCTATTTAACTAACCCAAAACATAATTTATGAAAAAACAAGTACTTGTTTTGAAAGGAAAAATTGCGAGCATTGCATTAATCCTATTTTCGTTTTATTCTATTAATGTGCAGGCGCAAATACCTGCTGGCTATTACGACCCTGCCATAGGTTTATCGGGCACTTCCTTAAAAGCAGCTCTCAACGGTATTATTTCGGGGCATACCACTTATCCATATAGTAGCTCATCTACCGATGTGTGGGATATTCTAAAAGTAGCCGATCGCGACCCTAATAATGCTGCCAATGTAATTGGTCTTTATTCAGGGTTTTCAATGGATGCTGCGGCCGAATATGCCGGAGGGGCTGGTTGGAACAGAGAGCATGTTTGGGCAAAATCCAGAGGAGATTTTGGTACTGCTAAAGGTGCAGGTACAGACGTGCATCATTTAAGAGCGGCCGATATATCTACCAACTCTGCCAGAAACAACCGAAACTTTGATTACGGAACCACCTTTTATATAGATGGCTCAGGAAATTATTTAGGGCCTACACTTTCTAAAACAAGCACTACTGACTGGGTGTGGGAGCCTAGAGATGAAATGAAAGGAGATGTGGCACGTATGATTTTTTATATGGCTACCAGATACGAAGGGTTTAACGGAGACCCAGACTTAGAATTAACGGAAACCTATTTAACAAATACAGATAAGAGCCCTGTGCATGCCAGGTTATCTACCTTATTGGCTTGGCATCAAGCAGATCCTGTAAGTGCTGCCGAGCAAACTAGAAATGATGTGGTGTATAGCTATCAAAATAATAGAAACCCATATATTGACCACCCAGAATATGTATGTTTAATTTATGCCTGTACTGGTGGAGGCAATAATCCTCCGTCTTTTACTTCAACTGCCATTACATCGGCTACTGTGGATGCCGCTTACGCATATAATATTACTACTACCGATGTTGATGCAGGAGATGTATTAACAATATCTGCAACAACTATACCTACATGGCTTAGCCTTACGGATAATGGTAATGGTACAGCTTCACTTTCAGGAACACCTACTGCTGCGTCAACTAATAACGTAACACTTGCTGTGTCAGATGGAACGACTTCTGTAAATCAATCGTTTACAATAACAGTTACTACAGCAGGTACAGGGGTAGTAACCGATCTTATAATTTCAGAATACATTGAAGGCTCCTCTTATAATAAAGGAATTGAAATTGCCAATTTTACTGGTGCTTCCGTTAATCTAGCCAACTATTCATTGCAAAAGCAAACAAATGGGGCTGGTAGTTGGGGCTCGCAATTAACTTTAAGTGGCACTATTTTAAATGGAGACGTATTTGTAGTGGCACATTCCTCAGCAGGTGCCGCTATGCAAGCACAAGCTGATTTGGTAACAAATGCATCGTTTATGACTTTTAATGGGAACGATGCCGTGGGTTTATTTAAAACAGGAGCTTTGCTAGATATGCTAGGTGTTTTTAATAACGCTGCCAATTACGGCAAGGATGTAACATTAGTTCGAAAAGCTACTGTCTCAACTGCTTCTACAACGTATGTAGTTACTGAATGGGACAGCCATCCTTCTAATACTTTTACCTATTTGGGTAGTCACCAACTAAATGGAGGGGGAACAACAGACACCACAGCTCCTTCTGTTCCAATAGGATTAGCAGCAAGCAATGTAACACAAACCTCTCTTACGCTTTCTTGGTCTCCTTCAACAGATAATGTGGGTGTAACAGGTTATGATGTATATCAAGGGGCAACACTCTTTAGCACAGTAACTGGAACAAGTGCAAATGTGACAGGGCTTACAGCTTCCTCCACTTATTCATACACGGTTAGGGCTAAGGATTTAGCAGGAAATGTTTCCGCAGCAAGTACAGCACTCTCCGTAACCACTTTGGCAGCAGTTGATGCCACAGCTCCTTCTGTTCCAACAGGATTAGCAGCAAGCAATGTAACACAAACCTCTCTTACGCTTTCTTGGTCTCCTTCAACAGATAATGTGGGTGTAACAGGTTATGATGTATATCAAGGGGCAACACTCTTTAGCACAGTAACTGGAACAAGTGCAAATGTGACAGGGCTTACAGCTTCCTCCACTTATTCATACACGGTTAGAGCTAAGGATTTAGCAGGAAATGTTTCCGCAGCAAGTGCGGCTTTAGCTGTAACAACATCTGCTAGTACAGTAACTTATTGTACATCAAGTGGTAATTCTGTAGCGTATGAACACATAGATTTGGTGCAAATAGGCACAATAAATAATACATCTGCTGCGAATGGTGGATATGGAGATTTCACCAGCCTTTCAACAAATTTAAGTGTAGGAGAATCCAATACGATTACATTTAGTGCTGGCTTTTCTGGTGCTACCTACAATGAAAATTGGAGCGTTTGGATAGATTATAACCAAAATGGTGATTTTAATGATGCAGGCGAACAAGTAGTAACAGGCAGTACCACGAATGGTGCTAACTCTTCGGCTAGTTTTGTTGTGCCTGTTGGTACAAGTTTAGGTAGCACACGTATGAGAGTTACAATGGTTTGGAATACTGCTCCTGCCAATTGCGGCACTTTTAGCTATGGCGAGGTTGAAGACTATACGGTTAATATTACTTCAGATGCTGTAGCAAGAATTCCAACGCTTGCAATTACAGGCAATGAGTTAAATAGAGAATATATAATAGGGTTGGTTAGTGTTTATCCTAACCCTGTGGTGGATGTTTTTACTATAAATATGGGGAATGTCCTTTCGGTGAAAGCAGTTGATATGAGCGGAAAATCAATCTACCTAAAATTAGAGGCTGATACTCGTACCATAAATGTATCTCATATACCAAGTGGTGTTTACATACTAAATGTTAGTACAGAGCGTGGTGTTTTCACCTCAAGATTTACAAAAAAATAGAGGTTCTTTTTTAAAGCGATTATCTTACCTCTAATAGAGGGAAACGAAAAGCATAAAAAGGGGATAGTTTCATGCTATTCCCTTTTTTCTTGAGCTAGAGACGCCCTTAGCCTGAATTATTCACACGTTTATGAATAGTTCAGGTTAGAGAGTGTAGGATTAAAAAACAACAGCATTACACAAAACCCACTAATTGGTTGGGTTTCAAGTGCGTGGCAGAAGAAACCCTTTTACTTGTACCTAATTCAGGTGGATTTTTATTTGCATCACTTCAATTCCTCAATACTTTTTAGCACTTTCTCTTTAAGACTTATCTTATAGGAGGCTAAACTTTTAGCTACTTTTTCATCAAAAGCACCAATTATTTCTGCGGCTAAGATACCTGCATTTTTGGCTCCATTTAAAGCTACTGTAGCTACTGGAATGCCTCCGGGCATTTGCAAAATAGATAAAATTGAATCCCAGCCATCAATAGAGTTACTTGATTTTACAGGCACACCAATCACTGGTAGTGTAGTTAAGGATGCCACCATGCCTGGCAGGTGAGCAGCTCCTCCGGCACCTGCAATAATGGTTTTAAGCCCTCTTTCTTTGGCCGACTCAGCGTATTCGAGCATACGATGAGGAGTACGGTGCGCAGAAACTATCGTTAGTTCAAAGGCAATACCTAGCTGTTTAAGAATATCAGCTGCTTCTTGCATAATAGGCAAATCTGATTTGCTGCCCATAATTATTCCTACTTGTGGTATGCTCATGCTATTACTTTTAAGGTGTTTTTTACAAAGTTAGCTTTTCTTTTTAGTTCTTGTGGGTTAGCATCTGTAATGGTTATATGCCCCATTTTACGATAAGGTCGTGTTTGTGCTTTTCCGTATAAATGTACGTGTACACCAGGCTCTTTCATTACTTCTTCTAGTCCTTGGTAAATGGCAACACCTGTATAACCTTCTTCTCCAAGTAAATTTACCATGGCCGATGAAATTAGCGCATCGGTTGCTCCTAATGGCAGGCCTAAAATAGCACGTAAGTGCTGTTCGTATTGCGAAGTAATATTGGCTTCTATGGTTTGATGCCCACTATTATGAGGCCTTGGAGCTACTTCATTAACTAGTACATCTCCTTCTTTGGTAACAAACAGTTCCACAGCAAGCAATCCTACCATGTTTAGTTTTTTAATAACGTTTATAGCAATTTCCTTTGCTTTTTGTTCAATCTCATTGGAGATTTCAGCAGGTGCAAACAGGTACTCAACCAGGTTATGTTCAGGATGAAAAACTAACTCAACCGCAGGAAAAGTTTTTATTTCTCCACCTGTATTTCGAGCTACAATCACCGATATTTCCTTTTCAAAAGGGATTAAATCCTCTATAATGCCAATGGTATCAAAGGCTTTGTCAAAGTCGGATGCTGTTTTCATTACCTGCACTCCTCTTCCATCATAACCTTCACACGCTAATTTATTTACAAAAGGCAGCTTATGTGCCAAGGCTTCTACTTCGGCTTTGTTCTGCACAATTTGGAAAGGTGCTGTTGGAATGTTGTGCTCCTTGTAAAATTGCTTTTGCTTCGATTTGTCTTTTATTAATTCGATAACGGCAGGCTGAGGATACACTTTTACCCCTTGTTTTTCAAGGTAAAATAGTGCTTCGGTGTTAACATTTTCAATCTCAATGGTTAACACAGAGCAATCTTTGCCAAATTGCACTACTTGGTCGTAATCGATTATGCTGCCTTGCGTAAAATCTTGGATAAACTTTTTAATGGGTGCTTCTCCATCTGAGTCTATTGCTTTTATGGCCAAACCATAATCAGAACCTGCTTTTACAAGCATTCTGCCAAGCTGCCCGCCTCCTAAAATGCCTAGCTTTATGTTATGTATAGAATTAATCAAGCGTATTTTTTTTGCAAATATAAAACCTTCTTTTCATCATTTCGATAATCGGGTTCGGGTGGGTGTATAACATTTTGTCGCTAATTATTTATACTGTTATTTTAGCCTGAATTATTCATGCGTTTACAAGGCGTCAAAAACATCGCTGTCCGCTAGCGGACAGCGATGTTTTTGCAACGAAGTAGACGCATTAATAAATGCACATTTTGAAAAAAACAACTACTAAAAATGGCATAAATAATGGGTTTTCAAAGCTTGAGATTGGTTTTGGGTTCATT
>JALSJD010000148.1 GCA_026989535.1 Cyclobacteriaceae bacterium | reverse complement strand
TTGCGCTTCTACTCTTTTAAAGGAACTTACATACGATTTTGCTGCACTTAGGGCATCGGTGCTAGCCGTTTCAATGGTTTGCCTAAGCACTTGCCTTGCTTGTTGAGCCTGAACAACTGCCCTTTCTCTAGTAATTTTTGCACGTTGCACAGTTGCATTGGCCTGGTAATTATTAAATATTGGAATAGTTAGGTTTAGGCTTACAAATTGACCAAAGTTATCGCTCAACTGCTGGTTTGTTGGGTAATCGAGTCTATTCCTATTTTCAACTTGAGTTACCACAGGAATACCCGAGCCTGAATTGCCCACAAAACCGATGGGAACATCAACAAAAGTACCTGTGCCTTGAAACCGCCCTCTATCTGCAATAATAGAGGAGTAATTAGTGCGAATGCCTGCATTTAGCCGCAAGCTGGGCAAATAATCACTTTTGGCAACGCCAATGCCTATTTCGGCTGCGGCTACTTGCCCATCGGCACTTTTTATTTCGGGCATTGTTTGCTCTGCTTCTTGGTAGATGTAGTTGGCATTAATATTTGCGAGCATACTGCTGTCTAGCTCAATTTCAGGAATAATAACCCCTAACGTAGCACTACCGGGTAGCAACATCGATTGCTTTAATTGCAATAATGATATCTGAAGGTCGTTTTCTGCATTAATCACATTTAGCTCATTACTGGCCAACTGCGCCACCAAATCGAGCTCTGCCGACCTTGGGAGCGAACCCGCAGCTACTTGCTTTTGTGTTCTTTCTAATTGAGATTTAGTTGAATTGAATTGCTTTTGCGCATTATTTAAAAGCTCTTTATTAAAAATTACATTGGTGTAAGAAGTTATGAGCGAAAGAATTACATCATTTTTAATCTTTTGCAAATCGTTTTCACCGTTTTCTAATAAAGCCTTATTTTGGCGAATGGTTTTTAAGTTTCTACCTCCATTAAAAATTAACCAACTGGCATTTAAGCCTGCATTAGCATTAGACTGCTGCTGTTGCTGAGCAATATTGGTTACTGGGTTAATCGAAAGACCCCAGTTGAGGCCATACCCAGCATTGGCATTTAATGTGGGCACTAAATTTAATTTAGACTGCTGAAGATCTACTTCGTTTAAGCTAACATTTAGTTGCTGATTTTGCACTGTTAAATTATGCTCAAGGGCATAATCTATACAGCGTTGCAGTGTCCAAAGTGAGTCAGTTTGGGCGTTGGCGGTAAATCCAACCCATAAAAAGACCAAAAGTGCGAGTGTTGTTTTGAGTGTTGACATAGTTGTTAATTTAATCTATTACTGGTAAATAAATCGTTTCAATAACCCAATCAAGGCTATTGATATAATCAATTGTTGTTGTTTTTAATGCTGAATCCATTTCAAATACCTGGCAAGCCAAATCGTTTTTACCTTTACGTGAAACAGACATCGTGGCAATATTGCCTCCATCTTGCGAAATCACATTAGAAATAAACGAGATACTGCCTTTAATATCATGTGCTTTAATTATTAAGGTGACCAATGAAGTAGAAAATCCTGCCTTAAACTCATCTACCTCCGCAATATTAATAACTCCTCCTCCTTTGCTTTCTCCTACTAACGTACACTGCCTCTCTTTTGACCAAATTTTTACACTTACGGTATTTGGATGAAAGGTGCTTGCGTTACCCACAGAGCGAAATGAGTATGTTAAGCCTTTTTCCTTGGCCGCATCAAACGATGTTTTAATGTGCTCGTCATCTGTTTTTAAATTAAGCAAGCCTGCAATAATAGCGCGATCACTGCCATGCCCTTCGTATGTTCTTGCAAACGAGTTATAAAAGGTGATTTCTGCTTTTATAGGGATACTGCCTAGTAAACCTACGGCTGCACGACCAATTTTAACCACCCCCGCAGTATGCGAACTACTTGGGCCTATCATAATTGGGCCTATCATATCAAACACACTACTTTTATCACCCATAGATTATTCTGCAATTATTGCTCAATGTTAAGCTAAACGCTAATTAATTCTTAAAAGATTTATATAAATGGACAATAGCTTACACGGCTACTGCTCCTTTGATGTGAGGGTCGGGCTCATATCCCACCAATTCAAAGTCTTCGTACGTAAAATCGAAGATATTGGTTACCTTGGGATTGATTTTCATCGTAGGCAGTTTTTTAGGCGTTCGACTGAGTTGCAATTTAGTCTGCTCCAGGTGGTTTGAGTATAGATGGGCATCGCCTAAGGTATGGATAAAGTCTCCGGGCTGCAAACCACATACTTGTGCCATCATCATGGTTAATAAGGCATACGAAGCAATGTTAAAGGGTACTCCTAAAAACACATCAGCAGAGCGTTGGTATAATTGGCAACTGAGCTTGCCATCGGCTACATAAAATTGAAAAAATGCGTGGCAAGGGGGCAATGCCATATTTTCAATTTCGCCTACATTCCAAGCGCTTACAATAATTCTTCGTGAGTTTGGGTTATTTTTAAGTTGATTTACAACTTGTGTTATTTGATCGATATGCTTGCCATTGGGTGCAGGCCAGCTACGCCATTGGTAGCCATACACAGGGCCTAAGTTTCCATCCTCATCGGCCCATTCGTCCCATATTTTTACCCCATTTTCTTTTAAGTAGGCAATGTTGGTATCGCCTTTTAAAAACCAAAGGAGTTCATAAATAATAGACCTTAAATGTAGTTTTTTAGTAGTAATTACCGGAAATCCATCCTGCAAATTATACCTACTTTGATGCCCAAATACACTCATGGTTCCGGTGCCTGTTCTATCTCCTTTTTCGGTTCCTTCCTTGAGGATGCGTTGCATTAGGTCGTGGTATTGCTTCATAGTTGGTAAATCAATAAAACACGTCATTCCTGCGTAGGCAGGAATCTCTTTATTTATTAGGCAGATTCCTGCCTACGCAGGAATGACGTATCAATATTATCTTTTTACAAATTTATGAATTAGTAGTACTTAATAAAACTTACAAACAGATAAAAAACAAAAAAGCCTCCGTCCGCTGGCTAGCGGACAAAGACTTTTACTCAACAACCTACTGGCACGTTAGCCATAAGGATATCTATCTTCGGTTTGATAAGTCTATTTCTCTGGTTACACCTCTTGTAGTAATTATTACAATGCTGTCGCATTCACCATCACCAAAATCAACTATATAAGTTTGGTCTCCAAGCACCACTTCTTTAATACCTGCAACTGGGATGCGTGCCTTATTAGAGGGTCTGCAGCTTCTTTTAAATATTAAATCGGCAAGCACGGTACTGGTATAGCTTACTCCTCGTCTTGTTAACCCATTGGCTACGCTACGCTCTAACACATGCCATTCATCATTTATGGGGTTAGCTGCACGTACCCATACTCGGTACCTGTCAACTTCACGCGTTGCAAAGGTTTCATCTGGCCATGTAATTTTACCTTCGGATAATGTAATGTGGAACTTAGGGTTATCATCTAATGTTTCAGATACGTTTTCAACCGTTCTTATTCCTTCGATGTGACGACCATCAATGTAAAAGTTAACAAAGGTTACCGTCCATTTAGAACCAGGCACATATTTTGAACCAGTATAGGTTATAAAAATAATACCACTTCGAGTTACGCCATGAGGGCCTGTGCAACCATCGCCAAAATCAATGGTAATTGTTTGTGCCTCTTCATCATGAGTTACGGTAGCACATGAGAGCCTGCCATCCTCCTCATTTCCTGCTGTTTTTCCACCAATGGAGCCATCGGCATAACCCATCATATTTTCAGTAATATCATCAACTTCATTAAAATCTGCTTCGGCAATGGCATTTGATTCTACCGAAGATTCATCAAAATTACTGGGCTCTTCTGCATTTTGCTGACAAGAAGTTGCCAATAATAAGAATGCTATTCCTAAACTAAATGCACTTTTTACTAATAGTGTGTTCATTTTTTTAAGTGTTTCCATTTTCTCGTTTTTAAGTTTGTTTGGTTCTTAGAGAAGAAGAAATGAAAAAGGTTTAAAATAAACTAAAAATAATTTTTCAATAGTTGAGTCTTGTTGGTGAAACAACACCAACACTTAGCCGAATAGTGAAAATGCCTTCATAAAAAAGCCTCAACGATGATTTTTGCTGAGACTTTTTTAATAACCCACACGCTGGTAGATTTACCGAGTATTTTGGCTATTCGGCTAAGTGTTTTAGGTTTTCGTGGATTTAACTAATTTACTGGTTTGTGAAATTTTTAAACATATCAAAACTCTCTTTTTTAGCTAAATCAGTACTTTGTATTAAGCCCGATTTGCTATGTGCAGGGTTGTCGGTGCCTTCCACCAGCTTAAAATAATAGGCTTCTCTAATTTGTAAGCTATCTATTTTTTTAATGTACTCATAAAGCCTATCTGCTTGAAATATATCAGAATAGATTTCATAATTCATATTTGGCCCACCAAACTCCGATACTATAATCGGTTTGGTGGTCATCGTTTTAAAATTCAAGTAGTACTCATCCCAGTTCTCCACATCATCGTATAAATGAATGTCAACCTCATCATAAAGTGCATTGTCAAATACATAATTTATTCGGGTTAACACGGCTTGGATCTCTGCTCCATCACAGTTGGCAGCGAGGTAAGTTTCATCATACAAAATACCTTCGTCATCATAAAAAGAGCCGATTTTACCATTGCAACCTGCTAAAAAACGCAATGAAGCGTTTGTAAACCCACCAAGCACCATTTTAGTAGTAGGAGAATAGGTTTGAACGGCTTGGTACAACACATTACTGGCTTCGGTAAATTGTTGTGCAGTACCTATATACCAAAAATCTGATTGCCACTCATTTCCAAACTGAATTTTATCTATTTTGCCCCCATACCTCTGCAATAGCAATTCTACATAATTCTTAAATTCAGTAGTATTGGCATACACACAAGAATTATCGTTTTGAGAAGCCGTACAAGCCCAATTTGGGCCATTAGATTGTATGGTTAGTAATACTTCCAATTTATTATTGAATGCCCAATTAATTCTATCATCAAGAGGGAGCCAATTAAAGCTTCCTTGTGTGGGCTCTCTAAAAGACCAATCTTCGGCAATTCGTATAAACCCAACATTTAGCTCACTCAATAACGGAGCGGCAAAATCTCGTTGTTCTTGATCTGCAACAGGCGGAAAAGAGATACCAAGTGCTAAATAGTCTAACGAAAAATCGAGGGTTTTAGTAGGCGACACCTTAGAGTTATTACAGCTACAAATGCCAAAAAGCAGTACAGTCTTAAAAAAATAATTCATCGTAATTTTGTGATTGGATTCTTAAATATATAACCCTATAATGGGCAATCCCCCTTATGGTAAAGAATAGGCTATTCTACAAACCAAAGATGCAACACTTTTTCTGTAATTATTTATCATTTAAATTGCATCCGTATAACCTGAGTTTGATTACATTACATCACATCACATCAAATAAGTTATGGGTAAAATCAATAAACATCTAATTCCTGTGCTAGCATTATTAAGTTTTATTACTACTAATGGGTTTTCTCAAAGCATATTGAGCAATTCTAAATTAACTAGAGCGGCAAAAGAAATTATATCCTCCGCAACTACTTGTGCTTTAATTACTATTGATAAAGAAGGCAAGCCAAGTGTTAGAGCGATGGAAACATTGCCTGTAAAAGATGACTTTATTATGTGGTTTGGCACCAACCCAAAAAGCAGAAAAGTTGGCCAGATTAAAAGAGACCCTAGAGTAACCTTGTATTATTTAGATGCTGATGCCTCGGGTTATGTAACAATATATGGGATAGCCGAAATCATAGATAATAAAAAGGCGAAAGAGGCACATTGGAAAGAAGAATGGAGTGCATTTTATCCCAATAAAGAAAAAGGGTATGTGCTCATTAAGGTTACTCCAATTTCGATGGAAGTAATTAGTAACTCACGCGGAGTTACAGGAGATTCTATCACTTGGAAGGTGCCAAAAGTGGTTTTTAAGAATAAATAGTTTACCAACCTAGCACAAGCGGACGCTTGGCTAGGTTTAATAATGTTCTTAATCCTAATTATTTATACCCTTCATTATGCACATTGGCCACTGCCCTGCCAGAGGGATCATTCATTTTTTCTAACGCCTTATCCCACTCAAAAATAATAGGCGTACTACACGCAATAGAGGGCACAGATGGTACTGTAGCCGCAGCGGCATCTGACGGAAAATGTTCCTCAAAAATCAATCGGTAGTAATACTCTTCTTTTTGCAAGGGAGGATTCACGGTAAACCGATGTGACACATTTGCCATTTGCTCATCCGTAATATTTTCTTCCACTATTTCTTTTAAACTATCAATCCAATCGTAGCCAACGCCATCCGAAAATTGCTCTTTTTGCCTCCAAGCAACACTTTGGGGTAAATAGTCTTCAAAAGCTTTACGCACAATCCATTTTTCCATTTTACCATTGGTGCCACACATTTTGTCTGTAGGGTTTACGTTCATTGCAATGTCCATAAATTCTTTATCCAAAAATGGCACTCGACCTTCAACTCCCCAAGCCGCCAAGGCTTTATTGGCTCTATTGCAATCGTATAAATGAAGCCTATCCAGCTTACGCACAGTTTCTTTATGAAATTCCTCAGCCGTTGGTGCCTTATGAAAATATAAATAGCCACCAAAAAGTTCATCTGCACCTTCGCCCGAAAGCACCATTTTTATGCCCATCGATTTAATTACACGAGCAAGCAAATACATAGGAGTTGCTGCACGCACGGTGGTTACATCGTAGGTTTCTAAATGATAGATTACATCGCGAACAGCATCTAAGCCTTCTTGCACCGTAAAGTGAATGGAATGATGCACTGTGCCTATTGAGTCTGCTACTTCTTGTGCATATTTTAAATCGGGAGAGCCTTCTAACCCAACTGAAAATGAGTGCAACTGTGGCCACCAGGCCTCTTGCGTGTCGCCCGACTCTACTCGCTTGGCAGCGTATTTTTTAGCAATGGCTGAAATTACTGAAGAGTCTAGCCCACCTGAAAGTAGCACTCCAAAAGGCACATCGCTCATTAACTGGCGGTGTACTGCATCTTCCAACCCTTTTCTAAGTTTTGCAATGTCGCTTTTATTATTTTTTACGTTATCAAATTCACGCCAGTCTCTGGTATAATATTGAGTTGGCTTGGCATCTTCACTATAATAATAATGCCCGTGCGGAAAAGCTTCTATTTTTTTACACACTCCCTCCAACGATTTTAACTCAGAAGCCACATAATAGTTCCCTTCGGCATCCCAGCCTTGGTATAAAGGAATAATACCCACGTGATCGCGCCCAATTAAATAAGTGTTTTTAGTTTTATCATAAAGCGCAAAAGCAAAAATTCCGTTTAGGTCTTCTAAAAAATCAACCCCTTTCTCTTGGTATAATGCCAGTATTACTTCCGAATCGGATTTAGTTTGAAATTCATACACATCACCGAGTTCTTTTCTTATTGCCTGATGATTGTATATTTCTCCATTTACAGCCAATATTAAATTACCATCGGCACTAATTAATGGCTGCCCTCCCGATTGAGGATCAACAATAGCTAACCGTTCGTGTGCAAGTATGGCATTATTACTACTGTAAATCCCCGACCAATCCGGTCCTCTATGCCTTACTTTTTTAGACATCTCTAACACTTGCGTTCTTAGTTGATCGCTTGTTTGTTTTACATCAAATACTGCTACAATTCCGCACATAATACTATCTTAAAAATCATTCGCTTTTCAATAAAAAAACATCAATTCGCTTTGGTGCGATTGATGTCAATACCCTACCCGGTTGATATTTAATGCAAGGTAAGATTTAATAATAAGTATTATGATTAGAACAGGTAATTTTTTATAACAAAAAAAACAAAAGCGGTAAATAACAACGAATAATGGGTAAAAATAAACCCCAATTTAGTAGCCCCTGAAATTTACCTGAACTATTCCTAACGCAGCGTAGCTGCAAACAAAAGTCAGTTGTTTTTTTAACAAGGTAATCAAGGTCGGACGATAGTCAGACCAAAAAACAAATCTGACTCTTGTATGATATATTGTATTGAATAAACCTAGCCTATTATAATGTTTATTTAAAACCGTTAAAATGAAACAGTTTCTGTGGTTTAGTTTGCTAACATAGCCCACGGTTTAAACCGTGGGCTATGTTAAATTTATAATTTACACAAATGGTTTTAACCATTTTTCGTAAACTTCAGTCTTCGGGCAAAACTTGCTAAAAAAACAAATTTTTACGGAGTCATAGCCTAAACATTTTGAAAATGAACTCAAAACTAATCTCAAGCTTTGAAAACCCACTATTTATGCCATTTTTAGTAGTTGTTTTTTTAAATGTACCCGCCAAAGGCAGGCATGGTATGAATAATTCAGGTTTAGTAGTTCCTTAAATCCGCAAGAAAAATCTATTACAAAGTTCCTTGCGAATTAAGGTAGTTTTTATTCGGGTGATAGTGAGATTTATTTGTCATTTGATTTTTGTTTATTGGAGTTTATGGACAGGCACTATTTAGCTGTTCTGTGATGTTAATTACAGCATGCCACTCTGCTATGTTGAATCTTTGCATTGCATAAATTAAAACAACTTACAAAAATGGAAATAGAAATTATATTTAATGAACAAGGAAAAATAATTCCACTAATGAATGGGCAACAAATTACTATGGAAGTATCCCCTTTTTTAATTTTTTTAGCAACTTCAGGTATGTGTTCAGCCGTATTTGTGCAAGCATTTATGAACCAAAGAGGTATGTCAACCGATGGTGTTAAAATTGTTCAAAAAATGAATTATAATCAGTTCACTAATCAGGTATCTGACATTGATATTCATATTGGCCTGCCAGAAAATTTTCCTGCCAAGTACAATAAAGCCATTAAAAATGTGGTGGATCAATGTCCGGTAAAACAGCATTTGTTAGCTCCTCCTTCGTTTAATGTAATTACCAACTTAGATAAAACTGAGGTAGAGGCGTAAGAGTTTCTCTTTTTTACCGCCATTGTGAGAATGGAATTTAAAAACACCATTACCACATAAGCTTGTTGGTGTGGTGTTTTTTGTATTTCTTTAGGGAGCCTCTATTAATTGATTCGCATCAAAATTTTTATAGTGTTTTGCAGGCAATGCTTCCCGAAAACTTTCGGGATTGAAATACTATCGGGATAATATGAAAAAGTTAAAAGCAGCATGCGAAACACTATAAAAACCCTATGGGAACAAAGATAAACAACGATTTGACTGCGTTATGTTTTTTTTCAATAGCTTTGGTTATTCAAAAAGCAACCCTGCAAGCTGGCTCGATCGCTAAAAATGTTTACCAAACATTTTTTTAACGCTCCGCCCTCTTGCAGCTCATTGTTTCTTTTTGTTTTTTGAAAGAAATCAATTAATAGAGGTTTCCTTTAGGTGGTGAATTTAGAAGAATATATTAAAAACACACTTTACAAAGAACACGTATCAGTGGTTGTAAATTATATTGGCAAGGACAAACGTTTTGCACATTTAATGAAGCTATTCTTTTCTAAAGATAACAGGTTAGCGCAAAGAGCTGCTTGGGTAATGAGCCATTGTGTAGAAAAGCAACCTAATCTTGCTTTGCCATACACCGCCAAACTCATTAAGCATTTATTTAATCCTGTTGGAGATGCAATAAAGCGTAATACATTACGAATACTGCAACTAATAGATATACCTGAACCACTTTGGGGCGAAGCATTGGAAAAATGTTTTGAATACTTAGAATCTAATAACGAGGCTATTGCCATTAGAGCATTTTCGATGACGGTAGCTTATAATATTTCTAAAAATGTGCCAGAGATTAAGCCTGAGTTAAAAGCACTTATTGAAGATATTATTATAGTTGGTTCGGCAGGATTAAGAAGCAGGGGAAATAATATTTTAAGAAAGTTAGAAAAGGAAATTCTGTAAGTTAAATACCTATTTTATCACACACCATATTTTCGAGTTGTTCTAGTAAAGGCAACCTTCTTTCACGAATTTCTTCGGCAGAATATCGACAGTAATATTGCATTAAAATAGCAGCTTGGTTTACAAACGTTTCTTTGTCAATTAAACTCATTTTGCCCACAACAGGTGCTTCTTCATCGCTTAAATTAAAAAATGCCCCGCCTTGCGTTTCACGAATTAAACCAGTTTCAAGCTCATAAATTTTCATATCTGCCGTAACTGTTTGATGTGGCTCGTTGGCACCGTATATATGCAAGGTTAGGTAAGGCTTAGTAGTAACATTACCCATTTGATGAATTAATGCATTATTCACTTTTGTAATACTGCCATAAGGCAATATTTCCTTTTTAGTTAGGCTAAATTTTTCTCCCGTATTAGCATATACTTGGTGCATTACATTACCAAATACCTGCACAGCCCCCCATTGAGTATAACCATGGTTATGAACACTCGAAAAATCACCCGGATTCCAAGTCATAATCATTATTTCAAATTTATCGGTATGATACGCAAGGTTTCGACCATACCCCTCCTTTACAGGGTGCATATAATCTGCCCAAGGCTGCAAATCTCCCGCTGTAATATTGGCCTGCTCCACCAATTCGGCAGCTTTTTTAACGGTAATATGTTCTTGATCTTTTTCTATTAAACCTACTAATCGCTGTAATCCAGGGGTTAAATTTTTCATTACCATAAATTTATAAAAGGTATTACAAAATTAATTGCATGATAGTAACATCAAGCCATTTACCATCAATATTTCCTATTTCTTTTTGAACACCAACTACTTCATACCCCAATTTTAGGTTATACGCTATGCTTGCTTTATTCGATGCAACTATTTTTGCAACCAAATGATGATACCCAAATTCCTTGCATCTTTCAATTAATGATAATTTCATTTTAGTCCCTAGCCCCATTCGTACTTTGTGCGAACGCAAATAAATAGCAGTTTCACAGGAGGTTTGGTATCCTTCTCGGTCGCTATAACGCTTAATTAAGCCAAATCCAACTACTTCACCATCCAATTCAAGGCATTCGATAAGCTCTCTATCACTAAAATTTCGCATCATTGCTTCAAAGTAGGCTGCCGACCGAGTAGAAGTTACCATTGAGCTTCCTCCTGCCAAAATATGCTCGTTATTAATCGAAGCTATCACTTGGCAATCGTTGGCGGTGGCTTTTCGAATGGTATAATCTGGCATTTAGTAATTTTTAAGGTTATAAAAGTATCATATTTATGCCTAAATTGAGGATCAGTATTAGAAATAATGAATCCACTCCGAAAACAGACAATTTTTGCTTAGCGCTGTAATGAATCGCTCAATTTAGGTTTAATCTGTTCTCTAACGATACCACCTCACTATTTTGTATTTTTGCCCCGATAACTATCGAGGATTCAGAAATACGCACTTATGGAAAAAATAGCTCCTTATAAACCCAAAAATAAAATTAGAATTGTAACCGCAGCTTCGCTGTTTGATGGCCACGATGCCGCCATTAATATTATGCGCAGAATTATTCAGGCTACCGGAGTGGAGGTAATTCATTTGGGCCACGACCGCAGTGTGGAAGAAGTAGTTAACTGCGCCATACAAGAAGATGCCAATGCCATTGCTATGACCTCCTACCAAGGAGGGCATAACGAGTATTTTAAATATATGTACGATTTGCTCAAGGAGAATAACTCAACCCATATTAAAATATTTGGAGGCGGTGGTGGTGTGATTTTACCCGAAGAAATTAGTAACCTACAAGCCTATGGAATCGAGCGCATTTACACTCCTGATGATGGCCGCAACATGGGGCTGCAAGGGATGATAAATGATATGATTGAGCGATGCGATTTTCCAACTGGAGCCAATCTTAATGGGGAGGTAAAAGGGTTATCTAAAAAGGATGCACAATCAATAGCCAGATTAATTTCCGGTGCAGAAAACTTTCCCAAAGAATCGGCTAATTTGTTGAACAAAGTACACACACTTGCCAATAAAGCCACCACGCCCGTACTGGGTATAACAGGCACAGGCGGAGCAGGTAAATCATCGTTAGTAGATGAATTGGTACGAAGGTTTTTAATCGATTTTGAGGATAAAACCATTGCCATCGTTTCGGTGGATCCTTCTAAACGAAAAACAGGTGGTGCTTTATTAGGCGATAGAATTAGAATGAATTCCATTAATAATCCTCGGGTGTATATGCGCTCGTTGGCAACAAGGCAATCGAATTTGGCATTATCAAAGCACGTAAACGAAGCCATTCAGGTGCTAAAAGCAGCAAATTACGACCTTATTATTTTAGAAACCTCGGGTATTGGCCAGTCGGATACGGAAATAACCGACCACTCCGATGTGAGCCTGTATGTGATGACACCCGAATATGGAGCAGCTACCCAACTCGAAAAAATTGATATGCTCGATTTTGCAGATATTATTGCCCTTAATAAATTTGACAAGCGTGGAGCATTAGATGCCATTAGAGATGTAAAAAAGCAGTACCAACGCAATCACACCCTTTTTGAGGAAGAAACTGACACAATGCCTGTGTATGGCACCATTGCCAGCCAGTTTAACGACCCCGGTATGAATACGCTTTATAAAAAAGTAATTGATGCCATTGCCCAAAAAACATCTTCTTCATTAGTTTCTAAAGCTGAAGAAGAAAAAAGTCAATCAAAAAAGATATTTGTAATACCGCCCAATAGAACACGCTATCTTTCTGAGATTTCGGAGAATAATAGAGGCTATGATAAATGGGTGCTGGCTCAACAAGAAGTAGCTCAAAAGCTTTATAGCATTCAAACTACTTTAGAAATTTTAAAGGAAGATAAATCAGAAAAAGTTGAAGATACACTAATCAAAACCTACAAAAAATTAGCTCTTGAACTAGACCCTAAAAACAAGCAAATAATTGAGGAGTGGCCTGCCAAAGTAAAAAAGTATAAAGACCCCGAATATAAATTTAACGTTAGAGGCAAGGAGCTTGTGATTAAAACACATACTACTTCACTCTCGCAAAACGAAATTCCTAAAATAGCTTTACCTAAATACCAAGCCTGGGGCGATTTGCTTAAATGGAATTTGCAGGAAAATGTTCCCGGTGAGTTTCCTTTTACTGCAGGGTTATTCCCATTTAAACGCGAAGGCGAAGACCCCACCCGTATGTTTGCAGGCGAAGGAGGCCCCGAACGTACCAACAGGCGGTTTCATTATGTAAGCAAGGCGATGCCTGCCAAACGCTTATCCACAGCTTTTGATTCAGTTACCCTTTATGGCAACGACCCCGATATACGCCCCGATATTTATGGTAAAATTGGCAATGCGGGAGTCTCTATATGCTGCCTGGATGATGCTAAAAAGCTCTATTCCGGGTTCGATTTATCAAACCCACTTACCTCGGTAAGTATGACCATAAACGGCCCTGCTCCTATGCTATTGGGCTTTTTTATGAATGCCGCCATCGACCAACAATGTGAGTTGTACATTAAAGAAAATGGACTTGAAAAAGAAGTTACTAAAAAAATAGACCTTATTTATAAGGCCAAAGGAGTTGAACGCCCTGCTTACCAGGGGAAATTACCCGAAGGCAATAATGGGTTGGGCTTATTTCTTTTAGGGGTTACCGGAGATCAGGTATTACCCAAAGAAGTATATGATAAAATAAAAACCGAGACACTTACCAAAGTTAGAGGCACGGTACAAGCCGACATACTAAAAGAAGACCAGGCACAAAACACCTGTATCTTTTCTACGGAGTTTGCACTAAAACTAATGGGCGATGTGCAGGAATATTTCATCAATAATGGCGTTCGTAATTTTTATTCTGTATCCATTAGTGGCTATCATATTGCGGAGGCCGGAGCCAACCCTATTTCGCAATTAGCGTTTACGCTGGCCAACGGGTTTACCTATGTAGAGTATTACATTAGCCGTGGTATGGATATCAACGAGTTTGGACCCAATTTATCGTTCTTTTTCTCCAATGGAATCGACCCGGAGTATTCGGTTATTGGCCGGGTTGCCCGCAAGATTTGGGCCAAAGCAATGAAGCATAAATATGGGGCTAACAAAAGAGCGCAAATGCTCAAATACCATATTCAAACCTCTGGGCGTAGTTTGCACGCACAGGAAATTGATTTTAACGATATACGAACTACACTGCAAGCCCTTTATGCTATTAACGATAACTGTAATTCGTTGCATACCAATGCCTATGATGAGGCCATTACCACGCCTACCGAAGAATCGGTGCGCAGGGCAATGGCTATACAATTAATTATAAACAAAGAGCTTGGCTTATCTAAAAATGAAAACCCCATACAAGGCGCTTTTATAATTGAAGAACTTACCGATTTAGTAGAAGAAGCTGTATTGCAAGAATTTGATCGAATTACCGAACGCGGGGGCGTGTTGGGCGCTATGGAAACGATGTACCAACGCAGCAAAATTCAGGAAGAAAGCCTTTATTACGAAACCCTGAAACACACGGGTGAATTCCCCATTATTGGGGTCAATACTTTTTTAAGCTCCAAGGGCTCTCCTACAGTTTTACCGGGCGAGGTAATTAGAGCCACCGAAGAAGAAAAGCAGTATCAGATAGATATGCTTCGTAATTTAATTGAAGGAAATAAGGGAATTTCTCAAGACCAATTAACAAAAATTACAGCAACTGCATTGGCCAATAATAATATTTTCGAGGAACTGATGGAAGCAACCAAAGTATGTTCCTTAGGGCAAATTAAAGAGGTGCTTTTTGAAGTTGGTGGGCAGTATAGGAGGAATATGTAAATTAGTTAACTTGTCCATAATCATTGCCAAAAAACTGTTTTAAAAACCATAATTCAAAAGCAGGATCGAGGAGCTCATATTTATTATTTACTTTGTGAATAATATCATTTTTTCCAAGTGTAGTTTTATTCTTACTTACATTCCTTGGTGTGCCTAGTTTGTATTTTTGCATTACAACAGCACTAGTTAATTGTATTTCACCCTTAACAATTGCTTTTAATAGGTTGAGCTGTGTTGTACTAATTACTTCAATTTCCTTTTGATAAAGAGGGGTGTTAGCATAGATTAATTCGGTTAATGCACTGGTTATTTCTTTTTTTTCTGCTACTTTATCAGTTTTCTGCCATGCATAATGAGCTAACTGTTGTACATACCACGAATGGTTTTTCATAAGCATAGGAATTAGCTCAGCATCGGCTGTTTTAATTAACTTCCCTGAACTTAAAAAACCCTCTATAATAAAATTTGTCCAATTTTGTTTATTGATTTTTTGCAATGAAACAATATCTCCAAAACGATAAAAAGGTTTTGATGGGCTATTAAAAATCTCCTCCATCATATGTCTTTTGCTTCCATACAAACAGTATGTAACATTTTTATGACGCTGCCAACAAGCACGCATTTGTTTTTCAAAAATATTATAATCAGAAAAAGTGGCAAGGTTTTGAAACTCATCCAAACAAATAATAAATTTTATCTTTTTTTTTCGGCTTATGATTTCAGGTAAATTCAGTATTTCGTTCTTATGTTTTTTTAACTCTTCCCAATCAAAACTTAAATTAAAATCAATATCAGGATTATTGCCTACACTAACTTTCGGTATTAGTTGTTTAAAAAACAAAGTTCCTGCTTTTATCCAATTTTCCAATTTTGAAGATGACGCCTTTATTACTTCACGTGCGAATATTTCCAGAAATTCCTCTTCAGTACCTACCGAAAATAAATCAATAATTATTGTTCTATAAGCGGGCTTATTTAGATTAATTTCATCAATTACTTTTTCCACTAACGAAGATTTACCCCACCTCCTTGGAGAAATAATGGTGGTATTTACCCCTTGTAACAGATTTATATAAAGCTTCTGTACCTCTTTTTCTCTATTAGTAACCTAGCGTCA
>JALSJD010000147.1 GCA_026989535.1 Cyclobacteriaceae bacterium | reverse complement strand
TTATTTTGGATAAAATTTTCATTTTTCGAGATTCGGTAATGCTTGAGTATTAGCTAATTGAGAAAGATGGGAATATTGCCAAAAGAAACTTTTTTGGTTTTGAGTGTTTTCGGAGTGGACTCAAAAACAAAGCCCTCAAATTTGAACTAAAAGAAGGCAGAAAGCCTGTTATTGCATGTTTTGGTTTAGCTTTTAAACCAGATATTGATGACTTGAGGGAGAGCCTAGCCTTGTATGTGGTGCAATCGCTTATTGAGCAAGGGGGTGAGGTGTTGAGCCGAATGTAGGAAATAATAATACCCTCAATAGATGAAGCCTTGAGTAAATCACAGTGTTTTTCAAAATATTCTACCTCCAATAGTACTTTTCGTAAACTAATATTGTATATAGTTTAAAGCTTTCTGTTGGCAATTCTTTCTAAAAGGCTAAATTTGCAACTTTACAATAATTTTAGATGAAAAAAGCAATAATAACAGGTGTTACAGGCCAGGATGGAGCCTATTTAGCAGAATTTTTGCTTGGTAAAGGGTACGAGGTTCATGGTATAAAAAGAAGATCTTCGCTATTTAATAAAGGAATGACGGATCTATTCCTTTTCCTATATTTGTACTATGAGTTACATTATTTGAGATTCGTAGGTGCTGTGTTTTTTAAATATGAGCAATTTGTTAAATGAATATGATTAGAGTTTAATGCCATATTAACATTGAAATGCCGCATTAGGTTGAATTATTTTGCCTCGATATTGTAAAAAATAATTCAATCTCAAAATTACGACATCTCAAAATTAAAATGGTATAAGTTTAGGTTTTTAGTTATAACAAGGTGAATTAATCAAGACAAGACGGAATGGAAAGCATAGCAGAAATTAAATCAGGTGTACATCATTATATAGCTAATAATGTGGAAGCATTAGCCAAATCGCAAAAGTATATTTCGAAAACTTCTAGCTAAAGAAGGAGGTATAATTGCTTATACAACTAAGGGGTTGCATTAAATCAAGCAGCTTACAAAACTGATATTGATAAAGCCATTAAAGAGGCTAAGAATGGGGACGCATTATCTATCGAAGAATTTGAGAAAAATTCACAAGTATAGATTTTATAAAACATAAATGAATAACAACATAAAAGTAATAATGATGGGCCTAGGCTATATTGGTCTTCCCACAGCAGCCCTTATTGCGAGCAAAGGCATACAAGTGCTTGGTGTAGATGTGCAACAATCTGTTGTGGACACCATTAATAACGGAAAAATTCATATTGTAGAGCCTGCTTTGGATGGCTTGGTAAAGCATGATGTAGAACGAGGCTATTTAAAAGCATCCACATCAGCAGCTAAAGCAGATGTTTTTCTAATAGCAGTGTCTACCCCATTTAAAGGCAATAACCACGAACCCGATTTAAAATATGTAGAGTCTGCCACACGTATGATATTGCCTTATTTAGAAGAAGGTAATTTATTTATTATTGAATCTACCTCTCCCGTTGGCACTACCGAAAAAATGGCATCTCTTATTTTTTCTGAAAGACCAGAACTAAAAGGCAAAATACATATTGCGTATTGTCCGGAGCGCGTATTGCCGGGCAATGTTATTTATGAGCTGAAAAATAACGACAGAGCCATTGGGGGTATAGACCAAGCCTCCACTGAAAAGGCGTCAGATTTCTATCGTTTATTTGTAACAGGTGAATTACACCAAACAAATGCTCGCACAGCCGAAATGACGAAATTGGTAGAAAATTCCTCTCGTGATGGGCAAATAGCCTTTGCCAACGAGCTTTCTATGATTTGCGATGAAGCCGATATTGATGTATGGGAGCTAATTAAATTAGCGAACAAACACCCACGTGTAAATATTCTACAACCAGGCACAGGTGTTGGAGGCCATTGCATTGCCGTGGATCCTTGGTTTATAGTTTCGGAGTTTAAAGAAAAAGCCAAAATAATAAGAACGGCCCGCGAAATCAATAATTATAAAACCGAGTGGGTGATTGAAAAAATTAAAAATAAAGCCCTTGAGTTTGAGTTAAAAGAAGGCCGTAAGCCAGTTATTGCCTGTTTTGGTTTAGCTTTTAAACCAGATATTGATGACTTGAGGGAGAGCCCAGCCTTGTATGTGGTGCAATCGCTTATTAAGCAAGGATTTGAGGTATTGGCCGTGGAGCCAAATGTGAACACTCAAAACAATGGGTTGGGATTTTGTTTTGTAACTTTAGACAGTGCATTGGAGCAAATGGATTTAGGGTTTAAGTTAGTAGGGCATAAAGAATTTAGAAAATTACCGGAAGATATTATTAAGTTTGTGAATGGGTAAATCTAACCTGTTAGTGCACTTGGATAAATATGGAAATTAAAGAATTGCAACATATCATAGCGCAGGGTGAAAATGAAACAGTTGAATTTAAGCAATTATTTTCAAAGGCTGTTATTGAAACGCTGGTTGCATTTTCTAATACTCGTGGCG
>JALSJD010000146.1 GCA_026989535.1 Cyclobacteriaceae bacterium | reverse complement strand
CGTTAATTTAGTAATTGAGGCAAAAGGAGGGCTTTCGGCTGTATCGAATACTGAAGAAATTATTTTACCATTACCCGTAGCAGGGTTAATGTCGGATAAAGATGGGTACGAAGTATCAAAAGATTATACGGCTATTGATCAATTATCTAAAAAAATGGGAGCTGCACTTAAAGCACCATTTATGACTTTATCGTTTATGGCACTACTCGTTATTCCATCTATTAAACTAAGCGACCTTGGGTTATTTAATGGCGACAAATTTGAATTTATGGATTTGTTTGTAGATTAAAATAAAATCAAGTTAAATTGAGTCCACTCCGAAAACATCCAAAACAACTCTTTTTGTGAAAATTGTCTATTTTCGGAGTGAGCTCTTAAATTAAATATTTTGTAACTAAACCTTATGGCAGCAACCTCATTTCTAATCATTTCAAAATACTTTCCGAACCTTACGCAAAAGCAACAAGCGCAATTTAAAGATCTTTATGATTTGTACAGTATTTGGAACGCCCAAATAAATGTAATTTCCAGAAAAGACATTGATGAATTATACGTAAGGCATGTATTACACTCGTTAGGTATTGCTAAAGTAAAAGAGTTTGAGGATGGAGCAACGGTGCTGGATGTTGGCACCGGAGGTGGTTTTCCTGGCATACCATTGGCCATTCTTTTTCCTAAAGTGGAATTTTTGATGATTGATTCTATTGGTAAAAAAATTAAGGTAGTCAATGAGGTTATTAAATCTCTTGGGTTAACCAATGCTCAAGGGCAACATACTAGAGCTCAAGAAGTAAAAGGACAATTCGATTATGTGGTGAGCAGAGCGGTAACTAGGATGAAACCATTCTATGGCTGGGTAAAACCAACACTTAAAGTGGGAGGAACCATTTTATATCTTAAAGGAGGTGATTTAGAAGAAGAAATGGCCGAGTTAAAAAAACCTTACAGAGAGATAGAATTATCTACTTTTTTTAAAGAAGATTTTTTTGAAACAAAGAAGGTGGTAGAAGTACCTTGTTAGATTTTGTAGATGGAGATTTGTAGGTTAATGATTTCAACAGTAGCACCATACTTTACCATTATTTCAACTGTGTTTGTAGCAGCCAATTCAAATAAATATGACCCCACATAATTATTGGTTCCTCTTAACACGGCCGTTGGCACACCATTAATTAAAATATCAATATCAGAACCTACAGCAGTTTGAGAAAACCCTTGCACAGAAACCGAATAAACACCTGCTTCGGTAATTGTAATTGTTGATCCTGAAATTAAATTTCCTTTATCTAAACTAGCTCCTGTCAAATCTAAGAGTATGTCTCCAGCTGCGCCAGAAGAAGTGTTTGTTATGGGCACACTAATGGCATAATCGGTTGCATCCTTGGCTTCTAAGTACTGTAGGTTAACGGCATCTTGAGGATTAACTGGATCTGCAATATTAACTATAGTATTATTGTTGGCATCTAAATCAGCATTTAGAGTTCCAATCGAAATATCATTATTTACCCCGCCCTCCACAAATCGGAGGGTGTTGTTAGCGATATAACTGATGCTTGTAATCGTTTCATTTGAGGTGCTGTTATCATTATCAGCGACTGAGATTGTTGTGCCAGTACCTCCTGAAATACCAATGGTTCGGTTAGTTCCTGATACCGATGAATTCAAATTTTGAATTTCGTTCGTGGTACTTCCATCTACCTCCGTGGTTAAGTATCCATTATTATTGGCAAAAGCATCTACTTCTGCTTCTGTTAATTGGGTATCTGTATTATCTAAATAAGGCGATAAATCAATGGTTGTGGCTGTGCCATTATTTGTAATTGTTAAGTTATTGCCTGTTAGTTGCAAGTCCTGAACCTCATTGGTAGTGCTTATTGTAAAATTTGGATAGTCATTGTCAATTGTTACGTTGGCTCCTTCTATCAACGTAATTGGCCTATCTGGTGCTATATTATTAATTTTGCCATTATTTATCGAAATACCACTACCTGCAGCTAGGCCTGCTCCACTTTCTTGTGCAAACAAAGCATAAGGTACACTCATAAGCTGCTGAGCGCCCATTAAAATATAATTACCCGAATCATCTGGGTCTAACTCTATTTGTAGCCATAAGTTTCCTGCGGCCCAATTAACCGAATTAAGCGTGCTGTTTCCATTGCCTTGCCCAATAATAGCTGTAAATAAGCCAAACGCATTGGTCGTTAAAAAATGCGCTTCTTCATACTGGCTACTCCCTTGGGGGCCATCAATAATATTTACACGAATAGCAATTTCTTGGTTAGCGATGGGGGTGCCATCGGCTTCGCGAGCTATGCCTTGGTAATTAAAGCCCAAAGGTGCTTGTGCAAGCAAGCTCTGCGACAAAAAGAGTACAAACAATATGCTAAGTATATTTTTCATATTGTTGTTTTAATAATTTTTACAACACCCACCACTTGATTATGCTGGTTGTAGGCACGCACCAAATACACACCAACGCCAATACTC
>JALSJD010000145.1 GCA_026989535.1 Cyclobacteriaceae bacterium | reverse complement strand
CTTATTATTTGCACAAAATGGCAAAAAAGTGGGAGGGTGTCCTTTTTTCTTGGCTAAAATGTCATCTTTTCAACCAACCTCCACTTGCTTCTACAGTCATCAGCTAACAAGTCATTACATCTGACCCACTAAGCTGGGCTTCTTCGGTAGCACCTTTTTATGGTATAGTTTTGTTGTTTTAAATATCCTCATGCCAGTTTTCCGTGGATCAGCTGAATGAGGCGTTAGCTGTCTGCGACGCAAAGGCGTAAAATACAAGCATTAAAATTAATTTCACCTCAAACATAAGTAGAAATAAGGACTCATGGAATCAATCACCTCAAATATAGACCCTTATCTTTTTGAAAAACATTTTGATGCTTTTCAAGATTTTGTTGAAGGCGAATCAAAAGTACCTTTTGTTTCGTTTGCATCGCATCCATATACAGACGAGCAAGAAGGGTATAAATACAAAATTTATAGAACTGCACGTGACAAACTTGCATTTCAAGCTTGGAACAAATCAGATATTGAAGTGGTGAAATTATAACAGCAACAATTGATGCAATTGAGTTTCAAGACAACAATTTAGTCCAGTGGCAAAGTCGGTATGGTGATGATAAACGCCCACACCAACCACTGTTTGAGGCGCAAGGTAATTTAATAAAAACAAAAGAAATTGAAGAGATTTTGTAGGATAGTGAGCTTGCTGACGTAAGCGATTATTTAATGCTTAGTAGTACTGAAAAAGAATCAATTGTAAAATCTCGTATTGGGCAAGGTCAGTTCAGGCAAAGCCTGATTAACTATTGGTCTGCCTGTGCTGTTACTGGCTGTAAAGAGCAAAAGCTATTAAGGGCATCACATATAAAACCTTGGGCTAAATCTTCGGCGACAGAACGTTTGAGCCTTTACAATGGTTTGCTCTTATCGCCTTCGTTGGACTTGTGTTTTGATTCAGGCTTTATCAGTTTTAATAGCCTGGGTGGCATAATTATTTCAAATCAGTTGAATTCAAATGACATTGAGGCTTTATCTATAAATAAAGATATGAAGTTATCTAGTATTTCACCAGAACATGAAAAATATCTTGAGTATCATCGAGAGAATATTTATAAAAGAAGCTAACAAGTCATTTCATCTGACCCGCTTAAGCAGGTCTTCTTCGGAGGTAATGGCTTATGTTATAGTTTTGTAGTTTTAAAAATCCTCGTGCTAGAGTTCCAGTGGCTCAATTTAACGAGGCGTTAGGTGTCTGCGACGCAAAAGCCCGTTGCTTAAAATTTACACAGATTTAACCCAAAAATTGAAAAACTACAACTTTAGTCGTATATAAAACTCATAATTATAGTGATAAGCTAAGTTCATAAATTATTAAGAGAGGTGAATTATGCTACCTGATGAAATTAATACAAATAATCGAGTAGAAAAAAATAACAATGTAGGTTCTGCTCCGAATGCTTTGGCTGTAAAAAACTTTTCTCAGCTTGATAAAGGCTCAAATTTTAATAATTTAAACTTCAAAGACTTGGCTAATATTCAAAGTATAAAGGCAACAGAAAAAAATAATCACCGCAAAAAAAACAATATAATAAATGTAGACTTTAATAAACATAAGAAAGCAAATGAAGCACCAGTTGATGTTCCTACTTTTGTGGGTACTTCTGAGGAAACAAGTACACTGAAGAAAAAACCTAAAAGAGGTTTTTTTGAAAAAATGTGGGATAAACACAGTTACCATATTCTTGGAAGTTTAGATGCGAACCCTGGAGGAAAATTTGTAAAGCTTGGAATAGGTTTTTTGGCTTTAGGTAATATACGAAAAATATCAGGCCCTTTTTTCAAAACGACAGAGGAAGCAACAGCTCTTGCAAAAAAATTAGGCTATCAAAAAATAAAAGAAAATATTCATGGACAAGCAATTTATAAAAAAGGTAAAAAGTATATTACCCCTGATGTTGATGGGCATAATGGTGGAGCTTGGAAAATGGCTAAGTCAGTAAAAGATTTAGGCTCGGATGCAACAAGGAAAGGAACATTTAATTGGAGTCTTTCTGAAAAGGTTGGCAAATAATGATACGAGAGTCTGAAAACTGGGTAACAGGTGGAAAGTCAATTCGTCAGTTGATCAAAGAGCTTCAAACTTTTGATGATTTAGATGTTGAAGTGAGAATATCTATAGACGATGGAGAAAACCATAAACCAATTAGTATAGTTGGTAATGAACAGGTGGACAAAAATACCAATATTTGTATTTTAGAATATTGTGGTGATTAAAGTAAAACCTAACAAGGCATTTAAAACAAGGACTTACCTAAGTCTGGCTTCTTATTTTAGGGCTGCAGTTTCGTTGAAGTTTGTGCTAAGTTTAACTTCACTTAATTAAATCGGTAAGCCCTTTAATGCGGCGTTCTGGCTGTAGAAAAACCCCAAAAAACCCCTAAATTCTGTTAAAATAAGCCAACGCACAATCAGGTGTTGCTCATGGCTAATTTCATCCCCTACGACTACAACCAATC
>JALSJD010000144.1 GCA_026989535.1 Cyclobacteriaceae bacterium | reverse complement strand
GAGCGATTCAGTAGAGATGAGAAGTGCTAAGAGACTGAGAATAAAAAGTTTACAAAAAACGCAGGAACACCTGAAAGGTATTGCGAGTATTTTTGGAAGTCTTTTTAACTCAGTACATTAGTGCTTACTGCTTTAGTGAATCGCTCAATTTAGGTTAAAATCATATACATTATGAGTACTCGAATTTTTACGCTGCTTGCTTTTTTTTTATTCCTATCTCCAACAGTTGTTTTAGCACATGTTGGTCATGGCACTTTTGGTGGACATCTTCTTTGGCATTACCTAACTTCTCCACTCCATCTTATTTCTGCAATGGCAGTTTTAGTTATTACAGTTTTTAGTGTACGCTATTGGAGGAAAAGAAGCAGAAAAATTAATTAATGTTCGTATGCATGAATTGTCGATAGCACTTGGCATTGTAAAAATTGCGGAGGATGAACAGCAAAAGGCAAACGCTCAAAAAATTGATCGGATAGAACTTGAAATAGGGGCTTTATCGGGTGTTGAGTTGGAGTCGCTTGATTTTGTTTGGCCTATGGCTGTTAAAGATACGGCTCTTGAAAAAGCAATTTATGAAGTAGATTATATAAAGGGAAAGGCAGAGTGTTTAGAATGTGGGCAGGAGTACCCGATTGAAAATTTATTTGATAGTTGCCCTGTTTGTAAAGGATATTTTAAAGATGTGATAGCAGGAAAAGAACTAAGGGTGAAAGCTTTGGAAGTTTCTTAGATTAAATGGCTCAAGGAATGAGTGAATGAATGAATGGGGCAATGAGTGAATGGGGCAATGAGTGAATGGGGGCAATGATAGAATGATAGAATGATAGAATGATGAGATATTCAATCATTATAAACTTAAAAGGAGATTTAACTTAATAATTAATAATTAACTAAAAAAATATGTGCAGTACTTGTGGGTGCGGAGATGCAAATGGAGAAGTAAAGATTACCATTCCGGGTGAGAAGGAGTCCAATGGGCATCATCATCACGATCATAGTCATGACCACCATCATCATTCTCATGAAAAAACTATTTTAGAAATTGAGCAGGACATTTTAAGCAATAATGATTTGCTGGCTCAGCGAAACCGGGGTTTTTTTGAAGCCAAAAACATTACGGCTTTTAATTTAGTTAGCTCCCCAGGGTCAGGCAAAACTTCTTTATTGGAGGCTACCCTACGAGATTTAAAAGAAGAAATTGAGTTTAGTGTAATTGAAGGTGACCAGCAAACTGCTAATGATGCCGATAGGATTGATGCACTAAAAATACCTGTTGTACAAATTAACACAGGCAAGGGCTGCCATTTAGATAGCGATATGGTGTATAAAGCCTTTAAAAAAATGGAATTGAAAGACAATTCGGTTTTGATGATTGAAAATGTTGGCAATTTGGTTTGCCCTGCTATGTTCGATTTGGGCGAGCAACATAGGGTTGTGATTATAAGTACTACCGAAGGCGATGATAAGCCTATGAAGTATCCGGATATGTTTCATAACTCAGATATATGTATTATTAATAAAATTGATTTGCTTCCCTATGTTTCGTTTGATGTAGAAAAGGCAAAAGACTATGCACGAAGAATAAACCCAAACCTTACTTTTTTTGAACTATCGGCCACAACAGGTGAAGGAGTGGATGCTTGGTATAATTGGTTAAAGCAAACCGTTTCTGCTAAAAATAATATTAAAGCTTAATAGAGGTTCCCCTTAAATAATACAGTATGTGTTTGGCAATACCCGGTAAAATTGAAAGTATTGAAAGTCAATTAGACGACATTTTTAGAGTTGGTAAAGTCTCTTTTGGTGAAATAAAAAAAAGTATAAACCTCTCTATGCTACCTGAGGCAAAAGTGGGCGATTATGTGTTGGTTCATGTGGGCGTTGCTATTAGCATTGTAGATGAAGAGGAGGCTAAAAGAACATTTGATTTGCTTTTACAAATGGGAGAGTTAGATGAAATGAAAGGGGAGGAAAACTTAAACCTAAATTGAGCAGGGTATGTAAACCTAACTCTACCTGCGCATAACAAGTAGCACGGCACTCCACCTTGTAATTTAAAGCCTTGGCGTAGGATTACCAATCTGGCTTATCGCTATCTTTCTTTTTAGTGGCTTTGCGCCTGTTTTGTTGAATGTACTGAACTTCGTTATTCTTCATTGCTTCCAAAATCATTTTGGCTTTTTCTTCGCTAATGTTCATTTCTTTTAGTTTATCCGAAGGGGTTGGCTTGGGTTGTTCCTTTTTTTTCTCTTCCGATTTTTCACCATCCTTCTGCTCTTGCTCTTTCTGCTCTTCTTGCTTATCCTTATCCTTATCCTCATCTTCTTTTCCGTCCTTTTTCTCCTGCTCTTTTTGCTCTTGATCCTTCTGTTCCTGCTCCTTTTGCTCTTGATCTTCTTTCTCTTGTTGCTCTTGATCTTCTTTCTCTTGTTGCTCTTTCTCTTGTTGCTCCTTGTCTTGTTGTTCCTGGTCTTTATTCTGCTCCTGCTCCTGCTGTTCTTTATCTTTATTTTGGTCTTGCTTATCTTGATCCTTGTTCTCCTTGTCTTGGTCTTTTTGATCTTTCTTATCCTGCTCTTGATTTTGCTGGTCTTTCTGTTCTTCTTCTTGCTTTTTGAGTATTTTCTTTAGCAGCTCGTAGTTATACCTGGCATCTTGGTTGGCAGGGTTTTTTCTAAGGGCATTTTTATAATGTTCCAAAGCTGGTTCGTATTGTTTTTTATCAAACATTACTTGCCCAAGTTGTTGCTCTGCAATAGAGGCTATGTTTTTATTGGCCGATTGGGATAACTCTTGGTAATTATTAACTGCGTTAGTGGTATCGTTTAAATTATACAAGGTGTGGGCGTAGTCGAGTAGCACTTCTTCCTCGTTTACGCCTAGTGAGTCTATTAATAATTTATATTTATCGCGAGCCGTTTGAAAGTTGTTGGCTAAATAAGCTTTTTTGGCTTCCTTTTTTGCCTTATTTACTTTGGCTATTTTGTCCAAATCTGTTAATGGGCTAAGTACTAAAAGTATAGCAATAAAAAATTTCATATTTTAATTGTTTTTACAGTGGTTAACACATCAATTAATAAAAGAATAAACGCAGCTAATAAAAAATAGATATACTTATTAGCCGAAACATCTACTACCCGAGCATCGCGCAATTCACCCTCTACTTTGTTAATGGTGTTAATAAGCCTTTCGGTATCATTTACGCGGTCGTTAATTTCAAAATATTTACCGCCTGTGCGAGCCGCTAATTTTTTTAACGATTTATTATTGAGTTTGGTAATTACTTCAGTGCCTGTGTTGTCTTTTAAATAGCCATTTTGGGTTTCTATTCTACTGCCTTTGGCCGTGCCAACACCAAGCGCAAATAATTTCACCCCTCTGTCTTTAATTTCTTCCAAGGCTTTGGAGGTTTCTTCCCCAAAATCTTCTCCATCACTAATGAGTAATATTATTTTGGCTTTACTGTCAATACTGCTTTCCTCTTTGGTGTTGAGCTTATTCAAACTCATAGATAAAGCAGGGCCAAAATCGGTGCCTGCATTAGGTACTAAACCCGAGTGCAATGTTTCTATAAATAGATTAAGTGCAGCTTGGTCGTAAGTAAGTGGGCATTGTACAAAGGCTTCTGACGAAAATATAATGAGTCCAATCCTATCGGAACTAAACTCTTCAATAATTTTACTGAGCTCATATTTTACTTTGGCCAATCTAGTAGGAGGCACATCTGCTGCATTCATCGACTGCGATAAATCGATGGCAATCATTATGTCTTTACCAATTGATTTTATTTCGCGCTTAGAACTGCCAAAACTAGGCCCTAATAAGGAAATAATAAATAAAGAAAAATAAATAAGCCGCAACGCAATTTTGCCAAACACTCCATAAACTGGTGTTTTAAGCGCCTTGCCTATTTTAACTACTCTAAAAATGTATAAAGCATAGGCAATAATAAATAGGCCTATTATTATTAATTCGTAAGTTCCAAAAGGTCGATACCAAATCATTTACTAAAAAATTTGAGGGGCAAATATATTCAATTCTTTGTCTTGCACCTTATTTATTTGTTTGTTGGTAAATAGATTGCAAAAAAAGGTAATTTTCTTATTTTTTATACTTGTTTTCACGCAATCATTGCACATTTGCAACTTGTGTTAAATACAAAGGGGTAATGTTTGAAAAATTAAAGGCTAAGTGGAATGTAAAAAGCAATTTTCAGGTGGTAATGATACTACTTGTTTTTTCGATTACAGGCTCCATTGCCGTACGAATTGCTGGGCCGGTGCTGGGTTTTATAAATGTGCATAAAGAAACGATGAACCCATTTCTATTTTGGCCAATTCGCATTTTAATTATTTTTCCTATTTATCAGTTTATGTTGTTAATAGTGGGCACGTTATTAGGCCAGTTTAAATTTTTCTGGGAGTTTCAGAAAAAAACTGTGGGAAGGATGTTTGGGAAAAAGTAATTGTCAAAGTCTAGCAATTTTCTTTTATTTCTAATTCCAGCCCTTATTTGGGGCTCTACTTGGTTTGCAATTACATTTCAATTAGGAGAGGTTGACCCATTGATATCGGTTAGCTATCGATTTTTTATTGGAGGCACTATTTTGCTAATTTATGCTTTGGTGCGAAAATTACCAATGACGTTTACTTGGAAGCAACACCTTAGGGCTTTGCAACAGGGCATGTTGCTTTTCGGGATTAATTATTGGTTGGTGTATATAAGTGAGCAAACTCTTACGAGTGGTTTGGTGGCTGTAGCTTTTTCATCTATCGTGTTTTTTAACATTGTTTTTGGAGCGTTATTTTTTAAAGCGAGTATCAATAGGCGAGTTGTTTTAGGTGCCTTTCTAGGCTTTTTAGGAACAATTTTAATCTACAACGCTGAGTTTGCTTCTTTTCAATCATCGCCTGAGTATTTAATAGCGGTTGCATTTGCATTAGGCTCCGTGATAATTGCTTCTTTAGGAAATATTACCTCAGCTATTAATCAAAACAATGGGATGCCAGTCATTCAAACAGTTGCTTACGGAATGATTTATGGAGCCATAAGTATGGGATGTATTGCACTAGTACTAGGCAAACCTTTCACCATTGATACATCCTTTACTTACCTGGCATCTCTCGCTTACCTCTCGATTTTTGGTTCCATTATTGCCTTTACCTCTTACCTTACATTAATCGGGCGAATTGGTGCGGACAAAGCCGCTTATACCATTGTGTTTGTGCCCATTATTGCCATTATTATATCTGCAATTTTTGAGGATTACCCACTGGATATTTATACCATTTTAGGGATGATGCTAATTGTGGTGGCTAATGTGGTGGCTCTATTTAAAAAGGTATAGTGTTTGAAGCTCGAAGCAGGAGAAGTTGGAAGACGGAAGTTTTAGTCTTACTCCCGCCTTCTGACTCCCGTCTTCTCACTTTCATCCACCTATTTTGAGTTAATTTTTCTTGAATCCGCCAGTTTTACGGCTTCGTAGGCATTCACAATGCCGCCAGATACTGAAAGCGCTGAAAAATCAATCATTTCATCTTTGGTTCCTGGCTTAATTACTTTTAGTCCGTCAAAAGTTCTTACCGATTTCATTAATATTTCTTTTACATCAACTGGTGTTAGCTCCGGAAAGTAGCTGAGTAATAAAGCTGCTACACCCGCAGTTACTGGAGAAGCCATAGAAGTGCCTTGTGCATTTTTATATTCGTTGTCAGGAGCCGTGGAATATATTTGTACCCCAGGCGCAAAAAGATCTACATTTACTTTGCCGTAATTACTAAACGAAGCAGCTAATTTATCTCCTTCGCCCCAACTAGAGGCACCTACTTCAATCCAGTTGCTGGCTACTTTTTTCTTGCCAAGATTCTTGGTTGGGTAATTATTTTCAACATCTGTATCTTCGCCAGAATTACCAGCTGCGTGTACTAATAAAACACCTTTGCTTTCCGCATATTTAATGGCATTATCAACATACGATTTATTGGGCGAAAAAGCTTTGCCAAAGCTCATATTAATTACTTGAGCTCCATTATCAACCGCATATCGAATGGCGTTGGCCACATCTTTGTCTCTTTCATCGCCATCGGGTACGGCACGTATTGCCATAATTTGAACATTATCAGCCACACCATCTATGCCAATGCCATTGCCACGTTTAGCACCAATAATGCCTGCTACGTGTGTTCCATGAAAATTATCAGTACCCGTGCCAATAACATCGCTATTTCCATAGCCTACTTCTTTTAAGTTGGTTGGGTCGTCACCCACAATTTCTCTTGTATTATAGGTTAGGCTATACGAGAAATTTTTTTGGTTACCAAAATGCTCAAGAGCTCCGTCTAAACTTTCGGCTACTTCTTCCATAGGGGTGCCTCCTGTTCTTGGCAGTAGCCAATTCATAAAACCAGTAGCAGCTTTAACTACTTCATCCTCTGATTGTACACCAGCAACAGCCTCAGTGCTAAGGGTATCCACATCTAAATAGGCCGTTAATAATTTGTTATAGCGTAATATTGAAGAATGCAAACTGTCGTAAAAAGCATATTGGGTTTGTGCTTTTTCAGCATCAGCTAAATAAGCATCTCTCACTTTAACCCAGTATAAATAGTCTGCTTTTTTAGATTCCTTTTTGTTTTCATAAGTAGGTTTTAATCGAATATACTCACGAGTAACCTCGTACGAATCAGAACCTACATTTTTGCCGTCTTTACCACCAATAAAGTTCCATCCGTGTACATCATCAACAAAGCCGTTATTATCATCATCAATGCCATTGCCTGCAATTTCACCTGTGTTTGTCCAAGCTACCTCTTTTAAGTCTTCGTGGTCAATATCGATGCCTGAATCAATTACTGCCACAATTACAGTTTTCGATTCTCTTCCTTTGAGGTATTCGTAGGCTTTTTCGGTACTTACACCGTTGGCCTGGTTTTCTTGGGCATCTTGGTTAAACCAGTTTTCTGCTAGGCTGTCTTGTGCCATAGCGTTGGTAGCCATAAAAAGCAGAGCTGATGCAAATAGACATGCAAATTTTAGTTTCATTTTTTTATTAATTTATTCGTTGGTATTTTTAATAAGTGGCAATGGTAAATATTTTTACTGAGCCAACCATATAATTTTATGTGAATGGTGTGGGATAATATATAAAAACTTGAGCTTGGGATAAGGAATAGGCATCAGAAAATAAACCTTTTAAAATTTCTGGGAGTAATAATTTCTGTTGTAGCGTTTGGGTAAATATTGGTAAATGCTTTGGTAATTTTAGCGTTACTGCGAGCCGTCCATTTTATTTCAAAAGCTGCCAGCTTTTTTTTGTCTAATTCAATTAAATCCACTTCGTGTTGGTTGTAGTTACGCCAAAAATAGTTTTTAATAGATGGCCTAAGCCACGTATTCATCTTTATGCGCTCACTAATCATAAAGTTTTCAAATAAAGCTCCTTGATCTGTTCTAACAGAGAGGTCATTAAAATCTTCGATAATTGCATTTCTAATACCATTATCCCAAAATAGTATTTTACTCATTTTGCTCACTTCTTTTCTGTGATTAGTGGAGTAAGATTTTAAGCGGTATATCACAAAAGATTTTTCCAATAAATCAATGTAGTTTTCAACAGTCTCTGATTTTACTTTAAGCTTGTTGGCAAGCTCATGAATCGAAACCTCTGAACCTATTTGGTAGGCAAGTAATTTTAATAATTTATCTAATAACTCTGGCTTTCGAATATCTTTCCAAATCAATACATCTTTATAGAGGTATTGTTGGGTTAAGTTTTTAAGTAGCATTTCTGCCATATTCTTTTTAAGACTTAATTCAGGGTAAGTGCCAAATACTAAATGAAAGGGCAATTCTTGTTCCAACTCAAATGCCGATTTTGTAGGATAAAGTTCGGCTAACGTAAACGGGTATAGGTTAAAAAGAAAATACCTTCCGGTCATGGGTTCAAAAATAGTATCAGATATTTCGAGGGTAGATGAGCCTGTAGCCAATATTTGCACATCTTTAAAATTATCTACTAATAGCTTTAGCAACAGGCCGGCATTGGCTATTCGCTGAATTTCATCAATTATCACCACATCATAATCGCCTACAATCCCCTTTAAGTCTTGAATGCTTGGGTTGGTTAATCGAGTTCGTGTTATGTTTTCATCGGCATTTAACCAAAGTGTATTGCCAAATTTATGGCTAATTGAAGCTAAAAGAGTTGTTTTTCCTACTTGGCGCGCTCCTGTTATTATTAGTGCCTTGCCTTTAAAAAGCCATTTTGTTATTTCAGAAGTAATTATTCTGTTATACTCTTTCATGCCTTAAAACTAGTAAATTTTCCGTTATGATGGAAATATTACTAGTAAATTTTCCGTTATGATGGAAGTATTACTAGTAAATTTTCCGTTAGGTATTAAACAATTGCGTTTTGAATTATACAGGCTAGGTTTATTTTTTATTTGATTTTTGACAATTGTGATTTTTAAAAACATTGAGTCCACTCCGAAAACAGACAATTTTCACAAAAAGAGTTATTTTGGATGAAATTTTCATTTTTCGAGATTCGATGATGCCTGATTATCAGCTAATTGAGGGAAATGAAAAGGTCGCCAAAAGAGACTTTTTTGGTTTTGTCTGTTTTCGGAGTGGACTCAACATTTACTTTATGAACAGACCCTACTTATATTTGTGCCAATGAAGTTAGTAGAAACCCACGCCCATATTTACCTTAAGGAGTTTGCTTCGGATTTAGGCGAAATTATTGACAAGGCAAAGGAGGCAGGAGTTGAGCGTATTTATATGCCCAATGTAGATCATACCACCATAGATGATATGTTAGAGGTAGCCAATAAATACCCCGATTATTGCATACCTATGATGGGCTTGCACCCTTGTTCGGTTACTAAAAATTTTGAAAAAGACCTTTACGAAGTAGAAGAATATCTTAAAAAGGGCGATTTTGTGGCAGTGGGTGAAATAGGCACGGATTTATATTGGGATAAAACATTTTGGCCCGAACAGCAGGAGGCATTTAAAATTCAAGCGGACTTTGCCAAGCAATTTAACTTGCCTCTCGTTATCCATTGTAGAGAAACTATTGATGAAACCATTACTTTGGTAAAGGAGACGAATCGCACTATGGGTGTGTTTCATTGTTTTACGGGTACACTTAAGCAAGCCAATGAAATTATTGCCCAAGGCTTTAACATTGGCTTGGGCGGTGTAGCTACTTTTAAAAACGGTGGGCTTGCCCCTGTAATAGAAGGCGTTGACTTGCAGGAAATTGTAGTAGAAACAGATAGCCCTTATTTAGCTCCTGTGCCTCATCGAGGTAAAAGAAATGAGCCCTCATACATTAAGCTAGTGGCGGAAAAAATAGCCAGTATAAAAGGAATGGCAGTTGAGCAAGTAGCAGAAGTTACTTCTCAAAATGCTTATAAACTCTTTCAATATGCAAAATAAAGGATACAAACGAATGGAACTGGACATTGCCAGCCCCAATCCGCCAAAAGCCAATATATTATTAATTTATACGGGCGGAACCTTTGGAATGGAGAGTTCGGCTGATGGCTCCTTGGTACCATTTGATTTTAGTAAGGTAATCGAGCGTATTCCAGTTATAAAAACGTTTGACTTGCATATTACAGTGGTGGCATTTGATAACCCTATTGATTCCTCAGACATAAATCCTGATTATTGGAACATATTAACAGAAATTATTTGGCAAGAAGCTAAAACCCATGATGGGTTCGTAATTTTGCATGGCACAGATACCATGGCTTATACCTCTTCGGCATTAAGTTATGCACTCAATGGCCTCCATAAGCCTGTAATTATTACAGGCGCTCAATTGCCCGTAAGCGTACCACGTACAGATGCACGCGAAAACCTGATTACCTCGTTAGAAATAGCCTCAGCAAAAAATAAAGTAGGAAAGCCCATTGTGCCAGAAGTCTGTGTTTTCTTTAATCATTACTTAATAAGAGGCAATAGAGCACAAAAAGTACAAAGCAGTAAATTCGATGCGTTTCGATCTGAAAATTATCCGCCTTTGGCTGAAGCTGGAATTGAAATAAAATACAATTATGCGCATATATTAAGTACAAAAGGTATGGAGCATTCGCATAGTTTGAGTTGGAATACCGATGTGGCCGTATTAAAAATATTTCCTGGCATTACCCAAACGGTAGTAGATTCTATATTAATGAACCCTAGCATAAAAGGAATTGTTCTGGAAACTTTTGGAGCAGGTAATGCTATGACAGCCACATGGTTTATCAACTCCTTAGAGAAAGCGGTACAAAGAGAAGTGGTAATTATAAATGTTTCGCAGTGCCTGGGAGGTGAAGTAAGGCAAGGAATGTATGCTACCAGTAAACTACTTCAAAAAGTAGGTGTACTCAGTGGTTCTGATATAACGATGGAAGCAGCAATTACCAAACTGATGTTTGTTCTTGGACAACAAAAATCTTTTAAAAGTACAATTAAACAAATGTTAACACCTATTTGTGGAGAACTTAGCTAATCAAACTAGGAATGGCTTCATTTATTTCAAACATAAATTTGCATAAAGCTATTTTTTAATATTTATTTGTGCGCTATCCCGATAAGTATTTGGGCAGAAAACGATATTTAGGAGAGGTGGCCGAGTGGTCGAAGGCGCACGCTTGGAAAGCGTGTGTACCCCACAAGGGTACCGGGGGTTCGAATCCCTTCCTCTCCGCGCATGAAATTGAATAAATTAAACTATTTTTATAAACGCAAAACATACCTATTTTAATAATTAAATTATGAAACGAATATTTGCTTTCTTAATGTTGTTAGGGTTTTTAACCCTTGGAAATTCTTGGACTGCTGCAGCTCAAGAGGAAATGACTACCGAAGATGCTACCGAAGCTGTTGACAGCTCCGCTGTAGCCGAAGAAGATTCTACTGCTGTTGAAGAGCCTGCTCCTGCAGAGGTAGCTCCTGCCCCCGTAGTGGAAGAAGTTGAAATGGTTGAAGAAGAGCCAGGATTTCACCAACAAGTAAAAACAAAATTTATTGAAGGTGGATGGGAGTTTATGGGTGCTGTGCTTTTATGTTTAATCTTAGGATTATCTATTGCAATCGAACGTATCATTACCTTAAACTTAGCAACTACTAATACTGATAAACTATTAGCTAACCTTGAAAAAGCATTAACCGAAGAAGGTGTTGAAGCTGCCAAAGAAGTTACTAAAAACACAAAAGGGCCTATCGCATCAATCTTTACACAAGGATTAATGAGATTGGATGAAGGCATTGAAATGGTTGAAAAATCAATTATTTCTTATGGGTCTGTTGAAATGGGTCGTTTAGAAAAAGGACTTGTTTGGGTATCATTATTTATCTCATTGGCTCCTATGTTAGGGTTTATGGGTACAGTAATTGGTATGATTGGTGCTTTTGATGCCATTCAGGCAGCAGGAGATATTTCTCCAACAGTTGTGGCTGGTGGTATTAAAGTAGCTCTTTTAACAACAGTTGCCGGTCTTATTGTAGGGGTTATTCTTCAAGTATTTTACAACTACTTAGTATCTAAAATTGATTCGTTGGTAAATACAATGGAAGATTCTTCCATCTCATTTGTAGATCTTTTGGTTCATTACAACCAAACTAAAAAATAATTTACACCTTAATATTATAAAGATATGGAAGGATTTATTGCAAATTATGGACTTTACTTGGCATACATACTTACGATAGTAGGTGTTGTTTTAGCCATAGTAATGCCATTAATAAAATCGTTAGATGAGCCCAAACAATTAGTGGGTACGGCCATTGGTGTAGGTATTTTACTAGTTATTTATGGCATTGGATATTTAATTTCAGGTTCTGAAGTTACTGCTCGATACATAGAGTCAGGTGTTGAAACAGAAGGCTTATCTAAAATGATAGGCGGTATGCTTACAATGGTGTACTTAATGTTAGGAATAGCAGTAATAGGCATTGTATATACTGAATTGAATAAAGCAATTAAATAAGAAGAATATGGCAAAAGGTAGAAGAGAAATGAGGGGAATTGATTCCAGCTCAATGGCGGATATCGCTTTCTTATTGCTGATATTCTTTTTGGTAACAACCACTATTGCCAACGATAAAGGGTTAACACTAAAATTACCTCCTAATCCTGATGATATAGAGGATGTCGAGATTAAATTTAAGGAAAAGAACATTTTTAAAATAATGATTAATTCTTCGGATAAATTATTAGTTGAAAATGAAGGATTGGACGACCCTAAAAAAATTAGGCAAATGGTAATAGACCACGTGTTAAATCGTGGGGCTAACCCTAATTTATCAGAAAGCCCTGATAAAGCAATTGTTTCAATCAAGGCAAACCGTGGTACCAGTTATAAAATGTTTATTGCAGTATATAACGAAGCTCAAGGAGCCTATTACGATATATATGCCGAACGTGCCGGTGTAAGTAATACACGTTGGAGAGAAATAGCTTCGGATTTAGGAAACCCTGAAAACAAGGCTACTTACCTTAAAGCAAGGGAAGGTATTCCTATGGCAATATCTATTGCAGAACCTAATAAGTAAGAAAAGATGGCAAAATTTACGAAAAAATCGAAAACAAACCAGGAAATTCCTACTGCGGCACTGCCGGATATCATTTTTATGTTATTATTCTTTTTTATGGTAACTACTGTAATGAGAGAGAATACGATAAATGTGAAACAGAAAATGCCGGATGCAACTGAACTCAGGAAATTACAGCGTAAATCGTTGGTAAGCTATTTATACATTGGCGAACCTAAAAATACGGTACTCTATGGTGATGAGCCAAAGATTCAAACAAACGATGTTTTTATCGAACTTAAAGATATTACCCTTTGGGTATCTAAAGAAAAAGATAAATTATCTGAAAACGAAAGAGACCAAATTACCATTGCGTTTAAATCTGATGAAGAAGTTAAGATGGGTTTAATCTCAGACATTGAGATGAAACTTAGAAAAGCTAATGCGTTGAAAGTAATGTTCTATGTTCGGCAAATATCAGAAATGTAGCACAAATAGTTTTTTATAATACAAGGGTCTTTCTAATTTAGAAAGACCTTTTTTATTACAGCCTATGATTAACGACAAAAAAGTAATTAGAGCTTGGAGTATGTACGATTGGGCAAACTCTGTGTACTCTTTAGTAATTATTTCTTCTATTTTTCCTGTGTATTACGAAAGTGTAACGCGCATAGGCGATAGTGATTTGGTCTCCTTTTTTGGGTTTAAAATAATTAACACAGTGTTGTATTCCTACGCATTGTCTTTTTCGTTTTTAGTGGTGGCTTTTATGCTTCCGTTGTTAACAGGCATTGCAGATTATAGTGGTAAGCGTATGTTTTTTATGAAAACATTTGTGTACTTAGGTAGTTTTTCCTGCATGGGACTTTTCTTTTTTGATGGCAGCAATATAGAATATGGCATTCTTTTGGCCATTATTGCAAGCACCTCCTTTTCAGGAAGCCTTGTTTTTTACAACTCATACTTACCGCAAATTGCTTCTTTAGATCGAATGGATGCCGTTAGTGCGAAAGGGTTTTCGTACGGGTATGCAGGTAGTGTTATCCTTTTGGTTATTTGTTTAATAATAATTCAAATGCCCGAGTTATTTGGCATTGCTCCCGGAGGCAGGGCTGCACAAATTTCATTTGTACTGGTTGGTTTGTGGTGGCTAGGCTTTGCACAAATAACCTTTAATAAAATGCCTGTTGATATTGTTGGTAGTACAAAAAAATCTAACATGCTATTAAATGGTTATAAAGAAATTCGTAAGGTGTGGGTATTACTGCAAGAGTTACCAGTAACACGAAAGTTTCTTGTGTCTTTCTTTTTTTATAATACCGGAGTTCAAACAGTTATGTATATGGCGGCTCAATTTGGGAGTAAAGCATTAAATTTAGAAGGTGGAGAACTTATTTTAACCATTCTTATTATAAATGTGGTGGCCATTGTGGGGGCTTATTTATTTGCTAAACTCTCTATTTTTAAAGGTAACAAATTCTCCATTGCCAGTATGCTTATAATTTGGGTGCTAATTTGTGTTGCCGCATTTTTAGTTACCTCAAAAATGCAATTCTTTATTTTGGCTTTTGTGGTAGGCCTTGTAATGGGAGGCATCCAAGCGCTTTCAAGAGCAACCTATTCTAAACTTATTCCAGCAACCACATCTGACTATGCTTCTTTCTTTAGTTTTTACGATGTAACCTACAACGTTTCTATAGTGGTAGGCACATTTGCTTATGGATACATTGAGTACTTAACAGGCAGTATGCGAAACAGCTCATTGGCATTAGGCATCTTCTTTTTTATAGGGTTAGCCATTTTGCTAACCCTTAAACTACCAGCAAGTGCCTTAGGCACAACAGCTACTCGTAACGTAAATGCTTAACAGAGTCACCAGAATCTCTTAGTTCAATAAGAGACTCAATGCCTATATCTAAGTGGTGGTTTACATAACTTTTGGTTACAGAATTATCACTTTTATCGGTTTTTACACCACTAGGAATCATAGGGTTGTCACTTACTAGCAATAAAGCACCTCTAGGAATTTCGTTTTTAAACCCCACCGTAAAAATGGTAGCGGTTTCCATATCTATGCCCATTGCCCGTGCTTGACGTAGGCGTTTTTTAAACCCTTTGTCGTGCTCCCAAACTCTGCGGTTAGTAGTAAACACCACCCCCGACCAATAATCTTGCCCTCTATTTTTAATTACCGAAGAAACGGCACGCTGTAAGTTAAAAGAGGGGAGTGCAGGTACTTCTGGTGGCAGGTAATCATTACTTGTACCTTCGCCTCTAATGGCCGCAATGGGTAAAATATAATCTCCTAAGGCAGTTTTTTTCTTCAAACCCCCACACTTTCCTAAAAATAATACGGCTTTGGGCATAATGGCTGAAAGTAAATCCATTACAGTTGCTGCCATAGCACTGCCCATACCAAAATTAATAATGGTGATATTATTAGCAGTAACAGTTTGCATAGGTTTGTCCTCCCCAATCATTTCAACTCCATATTTTTCTGCAAACATTGTTAAGTAATTTTTAAAATTTGTGAGTAAAATGTACTCACCAAACTGATCTAACTCAGTTCCGGTATATCTTGGAAGCCAATTTTCGACAATGCCTTGTTTTGTTATCATAATATCAATTTAAGTAACTGCAAAAATACTATCAAAATAATTGTGTTGCATATTTGCCTTATGCAAAAATTAAACTTTCCTACGTATCCGTTTAAAATAAGTCGCAGAGAAGAGGGCGATTTCATTTTCGATATTATACGAAAGAAAGTAATTTTGCTAACCCCCGAAGAGTGGGTAAGGCAGCATATAATTCACTACCTGCATAAAGATTTAGGGTATCCTAAAGGTTTAATAAGAGTAGAATCAGGCGTAAAATATAATACCCGAGTAAAACGCTCAGATGTAGTTATTTATAATAACTCGGGTGCTCCTGCTATGTTAATTGAGTGCAAGGCTCCCAATGTTAAAATTAATCAATCAACGCTTGAACAGGTGGCTATGTACAACCGTACTTTAAATGCTTCGGTTATTATACTTACCAATGGGTTAGTGCACTATACGTTTAGGATTAGTAAGAAAGACAAATTAGAAAATTTGGATAAAATACCAAATTACAAGGAGTGAGTTCAGATGCCCCATTTTCAGGGAGTTGTAATTTCACTGTTTATGGTGTTTTTTAAGAGCTCTTTTAATACCAAATTTGTGCAATGAGAATACTATTATCTATAGCACTATTATTAGCATTCAATCTATTGAGCTTTTCTCAACATACATCAATAAATACAAATACCATGGTAGCAAAAACCAGTCCAATTCAATTACAAATGCCCTCAATTGTAGGCCCTAATCTATACGAGTTATACACAGATGCGGGACTCTGCATAACGCATGTATATGTAAATGGAGTTGAAAGGGAATTAAGAAATGCTGAAGGCTATGGAATGACCTCTATAAACGGACATTCATTTAGCGGCTCTGTAGGTTATTATAATAAAATAATTTTAAATGCCTATATGCACAAGGGCAATAATGAAATACAAATTGTTTTTGCCCCTTCGTCAATAATTGCAGAAGCAATTGATAAGGGTGTTCAACCTCTTTTTATAGAAAATATTTTTGCGCGAGCTCTTATTGTAAAAGGTGCTTTAACAAAAAGTAGTTTAGGTATTTCAACAGAAGAAATTGACAAATTATTAACCATAAATCAGCCAGAAGTTGAGGTGCTTGAAGATAAACTTGTAAAAAATATTTCGGAAAAAGATATAAATAAACCTATAAAAATGACTTTTGCCATTAATGTGCCTGAAAACGAAATGGAGCATCTTGGTCAATTGCAATATTGCGCAGGTGACACTAACACTTCGGGAAATTTTACAGCAAATCTATTATTAAATGGCACACCAATATTATACATCGAAAACAATACAAGCACTATAATGGAGCC
>JALSJD010000143.1 GCA_026989535.1 Cyclobacteriaceae bacterium | reverse complement strand
CTCACTTTGGCAATCATTTCTTTTCTATTGGGGTTGCATTCTCTATCGCAAGTACAATTAACGAGTGGTGGAGGTGTAGTAGAGCCTCCGCCTCCACCACCTCCGCCACCACCTCCACCACCGCATAATCTTTCCAACAGGTATCTATCGTAATAAACAATGTTGTCGGTTTCATACACTGGTGCTATGCTTAGCATAATTGGGCAATCAATAAAAAAATTATTAGTTCTTCCTGATGATAAAGATTCTTTTGGTATGCCTACAACCCGTTCGTTTCTAGTTAATACTATTACTGTTTCATTAGGTTCCTCTTTAAGAGGTACATTTGTTTGATTGCCTTCAGCATCATAAGCTATTGCCCCTGTAATGCCAGCATCCTCTGTATAGTCAGCTGGCAATATAACCACCTTTACGGCTGTAGGGTTTGCTAGCCAACTATTAACATCGCCTGCCTCCAACTCTGGGAATGCAACCTGAAGGAGGGGGTACTTTTCTTCTAAAGTCTTAACAAGGTTGTTAACACCTGCACTTCTGCCCACAGCATTTTCTTGTGGGTAAAGCATTTCTAGAAAACTGCCGCTAGCTCGTTTTGAATTTACAGCATCTCGTTCGGTTTTAAGAATCAAAAAATTGTCATCTCCATCAAATTGCTTTTTCAGTTCTTCTCCAACAAATTCACGAAAGTTTTCATCTTTAAGGGATTCGGCTATTCTTTTACCAATATCCACTGCTAGCAAATCTGCCTCCGTTGAGTAATTAGATAAAACTAATTGAGCGTTTGGCTCAATACTCGTTTGTTTAGTACATGATGCGAGTATTACTAACCCCATCATTCCTACTGTTTTTAAAATGTTTCTCATAAATAATTATTTTAAAGGTTTTATTATAAGAAGCAATATATATATATGGTAATATCAAATTATTTGGATAAAATTTTAGCAATAAAACATACTAATATTTTAATAATTATATTTATCATTAAAAACTACAATGCCTTTCAGTCTTAAAAAAGCAATCTCTTTAAAAATTATTTTGCAATGCCTGAGCGATGAGTAAATCCTCAGGCGTTGTTATTTTTATATTTTTGTAATCGCCTGCAATAAGAGTTACATTTTCTTGCGATGCTTCAAAAACAGAGGCATCATCGGTAAAGTGTTTGTTTAATGCTGTTTGGCTATAAGCCATTTTTAGCAAAGCGGATTTAAATGTTTGAGGAGTTTGTACCAGGTAATACTCCTTTCGGTTTTTAGAAACCGTCTTGTGTCCTTCAATTTTGCGTATGCTGTCTTTTAAAGTTATTGCTGCAATGGCCGATCCTTCTTTTTCAGCTACTATAAAGCTGTCTGCTATCACTTTTTTTGATACAAGCGGTCGAACCCCATCATGAATGGCCACTAGACTTTCGTTTGGCACTAAATTTAATCCGTTCTGTACTGAATGGTATCGTGTTTTACCCCCATTTACTACTTTATGCCCAATTGAAAATTTATGTTGTGTACAAAGGCTATCCCAAAAGTTAATTTGATACTTGGGGAGTACCACAATAATTTTTAATGCACTATCATACTTATAAAACTGGGCAATGGTGTGCATTAAAACCGGCATTTTGCCAAGCAATAGAAATTGTTTAGGCAAATCTGTTTTCATTCGAGTGCCTGCACCGCCTGCTACAATTATAACGTACTTTTTCATTAGCAATTTGATAGTCTATTTTTTCATCACAATAAACAAAACTTTGTCCCGTCCTGAAAAAGGTTACTTCAGTCGTGCCTCCTTACCATTGACGTGTTTTGTAATGTATTGATTATCAATATTGAATATTGTAAGAATTTTACTAAATTAATGTTTTTTTAAATAATAAACAGATTGCCTGTCTGCCGAATTAGGCAGGCTTCATCCCATTTACCAAATTAAAACTTTTAAATCAGTACAGGGATTCGCAATGACAGAGTAAAGGATTTCAAAGAGGGGATGCCGGATCAGCCAGCTGGCTGACCGGCAAAGTATAAAAAGCACGTTTCCCCGCATCCGTTGCGGGGTCTCCATTTTAAAGAGATTCTTCAGTCGTTCCTCCTTCTGAATGACGGCTCGAAAAAGAGTACACGTCACTCAGAGGGCTACAGCCCGAAGAGTCTCCTAATTGTTTAGTACTAAAACTTTTAATTAAGGGGATGCGCTACCATTGATAGAGTAAATAATTTCAAAGAGGGGATGCCGGAATAGGTCTGGCAAAGTGTATAAAAAGCACGTTTCCCCGCATCCGTTGCGGGGTCTCCATTTTAAAGGTTATATTTTTTGTCATTCCCCTACGCTGATCCGCCAACTGGTCGGATTCCACTCTCGCAATGACGGATAATATTACACTAAAGTAAGCAGTATATTGAATTTAGAAAAGGGTAGAAGCACGAAGTCCGAAGCTAGAAGGTTATCACCTCCTCACTTCGGACTCCCGACTTCGTTCTTCAAACTTCGGACTTTAAACTCCCAACTCCTTAAATAATCAACATCGCATCGCCATAGGTAAAAAACCTGTATTTTTCTTTAATAGCTAATTTGTAGGCTTTCATCATCAAGTCGTAGCCACCAAATGCCGAAGCCATCATTAATAAAGTACTTTCGGGCAAATGAAAGTTCGTAATCATAGCATTGCAAATTTTGAAAGGGTAGGGAGGAAAAATAAATTTATCCGTCCATCCTGCTTTTACTTTTAACTTATCGGTGGCCGAAACTGCCGTTTCTAACGACCTCATAACCGTAGTACCCACAGCTACCACGCGCTTTTTATTGGCTTTGGCTGCATTTACAATATCTACCGTTTCTTGAGATACTGAATAACTTTCAGAGCTCATTTTATGTTTCGTAAGATCTTCAACATCAACTGGAGCAAATGTACCTAAACCAATATGCAAAGTAATAGTAGCGATATCAACCCCTATAATATCGAGCTTTTTCATTAAGTGCTCGGTAAAATGCAGCCCAGCTGATGGAGCTGCTACAGCCCCAGTATTTTTAGCATAAATAGTTTGAAACCGTTCTTTATCTTCGGGTTCTGTTTCGCGATCAATCATTTTTGGCAAAGGTGTTTCGCCCAATTGATCAATCATTGCTGTAAATTCGTCATCGGTACCATCGAATAAAAAGCGAATGGTTCTGCCCCTTGAGGTTGTATTATCTATTACTTCGGCTACTAATTCGCCTTCGCCAAAATAGAGCTTATTGCCTACTCTAATTTTACGTGCAGGATCTACCAATACGTCCCAAAGTCGCATTTCTCTGTTTAATTCTCTTAAAAGAAAAACTTCGATTTCGGCCCCTGTTTTTTCCTTATTTCCGTATAAGCGGGCAGGAAAAACCTTGGTGTCATTTAACACAAAAACATCCCCTTCATCAAAATAATCAACGGCATCTTTAAAAAGTTTGTGTTCAATTTTACCTGTATCGCGATGGATAACCATTAGTCTGCTTTCGTCACGATTTTCAGCAGGATGCTTAGCAATTAAACCAGAAGGCAAATCGAATTTGAATTGAGATAATTTCATTTATTATGGTTTATTTTAGAAGCAACAAGTAAGTCTTGCGCTTGACCGTTTATAAAAAAAAAGCGTTCAAATTATACAAGTAATCTCTTCAATGCTAACTTTAGATTTCAAGAGTATTTAATTGCAAATTGATTTCAGCATGCAAAAATATAAATTTGCTCTTATAATTACGCATAAAATTAGTTAATTGTATTGAATACTAAAGTTTTACTATAGAATGACCGTAATAATTAAACTTATAATGGAGAGTTTTAGGTTTGCCTGGAACGCCTTAAAAATGAATGTTTTTAGAACAATGCTTTCGTTGCTCGGTGTTACGGTTGGTATTTTCGCCATTATTGGGGTATTTACCATTGTTGATTCGCTTGAGCGAAGCATTGAAGAAAGCTTAAGTTTTTTGGGTTCGGGTGTTATTTATGTAAACAAATGGCCTTTTACACAAGATGCCAATGGGGAGTATAATTGGTGGGATTTTTGGAAAAGACCAAACCCTAGTTATAATGAATATAAATTTTTGAGTAAAAATTTAAAATCTAAATCAGCCATTGCCATTTACGCCCGAGATGGCAGGTCTGTAATGAAATACAAAAGCAATAGCTATAATGAGGGTAACTTAGTTGGAGGATCATATACGTATAAGGATATTTTTAATGTGCCTGTTGAACACGGCCGGTATTTTACAGAAAACGAATCTGATATGGGTTATAATGTGGCCGTAATTGGTGCTAACATTGCCAAAGCTCTTTTTCCTAATGAGGGCAGCTTAGGAAAAGAAATAAAAATAAAAGGGCAAAAGTATTTTATTATTGGCGTAATGGAAAAAGAAGGCGAAAGCTTTATGGGCACGCCCAGCAATGACGATAATTGCATTGTGCCTTATGCTTCTTTCAGAAAAATTTACAGTACAGGCACAGGCCGATGGAACGAAAAATCCTCCTCCATTGGAATTAAGGGAAACAGCGATGATGTTGGCCTCATACAGATGGAATATGAGTTAAAAGGGCTACTACGTTCGCGCAGGGGATTAAGGCCTAAAGATGCAGATAATTTTGCGCTAAATAGACCCGAGGCCATTATGAAAATAATAGGAAGTGTATTTGATGTAATTGGGATAGCAGGATGGATTATTGGTGGTTTTTCTATTTTAGTTGGGGGCTTTGGTATTGCCAATATTATGTTTGTTTCGGTACGTGAGCGCACCAATATAATTGGCATACAAAAATCGTTAGGGGCTAAAAATTATTTTGTGCTTTTCCAATTCTTATTCGAGTCGGTTTTTTTAAGCTTTTTAGGAGGAGGCATTGGTTTGTTTTTGGTTTTTCTCCTCTCTTTGATATCCTTGGGTAGCCTTGAGTTGGTACTCACCCTGCGAAATGTAGCCTTAGGTGTTGGTGTTAGTGTAACTATTGGTATGATTGCCGGCATTGTACCAGCAGCTATGGCAGCTCGTATGGATCCGGTGGAAGCGATTAGAGCATAACTTGCCTCGCTTAGTGTCTCTCGCAAAGAACACTGAGTAAGAAGGGCTATGTTTTTATAAATATTTCTGTTTTCTGTTTTCTATCCACACATCATTGCCTTATCTTTAAAACTTGATAACAAGTTAACTTTTTATACGATGGCAACAGAAACTATTTTTATTAGCAAACAAGCCAATGGCACAGGGTTGCATTTATCTGATAACGAAGGGCACTCAGGAGATGGTACCATTACCACCATTGTTGGCCAAGGTGATACCGTAATTTGGAAACTGGTACCCGATGGAGGTATAACAGCCATTACCAATATTTACCCCAAACCAGGGAGTGAAAATATTTTTAGTGCCAACCCATCTAAGCAAACCGATGGCCGTTGGCAAGGTACGGTAGCTAACCCTGTTTTGGGTAGCGAATCGTACAGCATCGATTATACTATTGGGGAAGATTCTTATACGGATGACCCTGAGTTCGAAGTTCGAGATTAAGGGCTAATAATTAAATAATGTTGCGCAAAGCAAAAAAAGCTTATTTGTTATTTGTAGGCTTTTTCTTTATCAATGGGTTTGCTAATTCTCAAAATCAAGACAAAGCAGATAGCTTAATACATGTTTTAGAGGTTCGTAAAAATATCAGTGACTCTCTAAAATTAGAAATACTACAAGACATTTGCGCAAATCATTCAAATACAACTCTAAAATTACTTTATGCAAAAAAAGCATTTAGCATTGCCAAAAATATTGGCAGCAATTTATGGATGAGTAGAAGTGCGCTAGAAATAGGGCATGCGTATAAAAAAAAAGGTGTGTTAGAAAGGGCTGTTGATGCTTTTTATAATAGCTTAGAATATGCAAAGGAAATAAATTACCGAAAAGGAGAAGCACTCGCCTATAGTGCCATTGGGAGCGTATATAGAGTACAGAAAAATCACTCAATTGCACTAACCTATTATAACCTAAGCATAGCTAAACTGAGGGTATTAGGTGACTCAACCAATTTGGCTATTAGCCTTATGAACACCGGTGAGTTATACCGAACTAACCATATATTAGATACGGCTCTTCTATATTTTAACGAATCGGGTACTATACTTAACCTTAAAAACCTCAAAACTATTCAAGCTTATAATTTAGGCAATATAGGGTTGGTGTATGCCGAGCAGGGTAAGCATACGTTGGCTGAAAAAAACATTGTGGAGGCTACAAAAATCCTGCAAGAATTAGGCGATAATTACCCCATTGCGGTGTATAACACCTATATGGCCGATATTTACAAGGCGAAGGGCGATTTGCCAAGAGCATTGGAATATGCCCAACATAGTTATAGCTTAGCGATGGCAGATGGCTTAAAAGAACAAATTAGAGATGCAAGTCATACCCTTTCTGAACTGCATGAAGCACAAGAAGAATTTAAAAAAGCGTATCATTTTCAGGAAGTTTATTTAGCGTATCGCGATAGTATTAATAACGAAGAAACCATACGAAAAATGGCCGATTTGCGTACCGAATATGAGGTTTCGCAAAAACAGATTGAGGTGGATTTGCTTAATCAAGAGAAGAAGGCAAGTCGCTTGATTGGTGCCGGTTTACTTAGTTTACTAATGGCCATAGCAGGGTTGGCATTTATTTATATAAGGCGAAATAAAGAAAAGCGACTAACCAATAAATTACTTACCGAGCAAAAACAACAATTGCAAACGCAGCATAATGAGTTGGAGGTTTTAAACGCTACAAAAGATCGATTTTTTTCTATTATTTCACATGATTTACGTGGCCCAGTTAGCTCGTTTAAAGGGCTAACCACCATTATGAAAATGAGCTTAGAGGATAAAAAATATGAAGAGCTTCCTAAAATGACTGATATGCTCGGTAAGGCATCGAGCCAGATATCAACCCTCTTAGATAATTTATTAGACTGGGCTGTAAACCAGCAAGGCGAATTTCCTTATAGTCCTAAAAAAACAAGGTTAGCAAATTTGGTGGAAGATGTTTTGCAAGCTTCTAAATCGCAGGCAGAAGCAAAGCAAATAGGTATCACCACCTTAATACCCAATGATGTAATTGGTTGGGTAGATAAAAATAGTGTAGAAACTATTATACGAAATTTGGTAAATAATGCGTTAAAATTTACACCAAAAGGCGGAAATATTGAAATTATAGGAGCAACTGAAGAGAATGAAGTGGTATTGAAAATTAAGGATACTGGTGTGGGAATTTCTAAGAAAAAATTTAACACCTTGTTTTCTGTAAACGAACTAAAAAGCACGCCTGGCACGGATGGTGAAAAAGGGTTAGGTCTTGGGTTGAGGCTTGCCTATGAGTTTGTTAGAATGAATAAAGGCACTATATTGGCCGAAAGTGAAGAAGGAAAGGGGACTGTTTTTACGGTTAGATTTCCTGCCCTAAAAAACATGAAACTGCCCTAAAAAATCCTTATAGATTAGTAATTTGTAAGGGTTTTATAATTTAAAGCTCCTCCTCTTGGGCTCGAACCTAAACAATAAATCAGATGGCTGCAGCAAAAGTAGTTATTCGAAAAGGGGAGAATTAACAGTAATACCTAGATTGAGTGTGTTGTTTATATTCGATATGGTCATAAACAAATGACATTAAGTTGTTTTCTTATCTTTGCACTATGAGCAATAAATACATGCAGCGAGGCGTATCTGCCGATAAAGAGGACGTTCATAATGCCATTAAAAATATTGACAAAGGGCTTTACCCAAACGCCTTCTGCAAAATTGTGGAGGATTACATTGGGCAAGAGGAAGCCTATTGCAATATTATGCACGCAGATGGCGCAGGTACTAAATCATCCTTAGCCTATATGTATTGGAAAGAAACAGGCGATTTATCGGTGTGGAAAGGTATTGCCCAAGATGCGGTAATTATGAATACCGATGATTTGCTTTGCGTGGGTGCTACCGATAATATATTGCTTTCTTCTACCATTGGTAGAAATAAAAATTTAATACCTGGTGAGGTAATAGCGGCTATTATTAATGGCACGGAAGAAGTGCTTGAAATGCTTCGGAATAATGGAATGAACATTATTAGCACAGGTGGAGAAACAGCCGATGTGGGTGATTTAACTCGAACTATCATTGTAGATAGTACCGTTACCGCTCGAATGAAACGGAGTGAGGTAATAGAGAATAATATTAAACCTGACAATGTAATCATAGGCTTAGCCTCTTATGGTCAAGCCAATTACGAAACCGAGTATAACGGAGGTATGGGCAGCAATGGGCTAACCTCTGCCCGCCACGATGTATTTTTCCATACCTATGCTACTAAATATCCAGAAGCTTTCGACCCAAAAATACCCGATGAGTTGGTGTTTAGTGGCAATTACAAATTAACCGATGCAGTAGAAGGCACTTCCTTAGATGCGGGCAAATTGGTGCTTTCACCAACACGTACTTATGCCCCAATTATTGCTGAAATACTAAAGAACCATCGAGGTCATATTGATGGAATGGTGCATTGTAGTGGAGGAGCTCAAACGAAGGTGCTACACTTCCTGCCTGCCAGTAGGCATGGTGCAGGCAATGTGCATATTATAAAAGATAATTTATTCGATATTCCTCCTTTATTTAAAATTATACAGGAGGAAAGTGGTACTAGTTGGCAAGAAATGTATAAGGTATTTAATATGGGGCATCGTATGGAGCTTTATGTAAATGAAGAATATGCAGAGGAAATCATCTCCATTTCTAACAGTTTTGGAGTGGAGGCTCAAATTGTGGGTAGAGTAGAAGCTGCTGAATCTAAGAAATTAACGATTAGTTCTTCTTTTGGAAGTTTTGAGTATTAAACGGAAATGAATTTTAATCAAGACTCCTATTTTCCGCCAAGCTTCACCTACCTCGGTTATATAGGTTTGGTGGTGGGTAGCGTATCTATGCTTGTTGGTAATATAGTTGCTGGTTTGCCTATATTATTGGTATCGTTGGGTTTAGTGGATACAAAAATTGGATGTAGAGTGGATACAAAAACCAAAACAATTACAGATTATGTAAGCATATTGGGCTTAGTTTTTGGAACACCTTTTGCCTATACCGAGTTAAAAAAGTTGGTGTTAAAACCAAATAAAATAAGCCAGGTACTAAACTCAAGGGGGAGCAGTACCACATTGCATTATACCATTTATAATGCCTATCTATTTTATGATGATGGCTCTATTTTGCTAACAGGAGATAAAAGAAAAGAGCGTACAGAGGCCAAAATGAAACTTGTGGCCGAGGAGTTTTCTATTCCTTTTGAGGAGGTGGTTTAGCTCTCCTCCATTGCTCCTTATTTACGTCATTGTCTAGCGTTAGACTAGACAATCTCCTCGGTTTACCAACCGAGAAGAGGCTCATTTGTGAGGTGGTTGCCTCACGAGATTACCAAGTCTTACGCTTGGTAGTAATGACGAACCTGATTATGCTTGTCAAGTAAAAAAAAAGGCTGCCCTATCGGACAGCCTATCATTAGAAGAACTTACTTTCTAATATTGAAACCTAGTAGTTTGTGCAATTTCGATCGCACTCAAAACCACAACAAACAACAGGCATCAAGTTTTTTATTGCCCAATAATAGAGGTGCCCTAAAATGCATATTCGTTTTTAGCAATTACATAATCAGCCACTCTTCTACGTGCTTCTTTCACGTTAAAAGGTTCTTCTTTCGTAAATCGCTTTAATCCCATAAGCATCATGCGCATTTCATCGCCTTCGGCAAAAGCATAAAGTGCCTCACGGCCTGCTCTGCCAATATTTTCCATGGCATTATGTAAGAATATTTTAGCCATATCAATCTGTATTTTACAGGCATCTTCCCCTTTCATTCCTACAAGTTTCTCCACTCGTAGAATGACAGATTCAGCCACATAGCCTTCAATCATCATATCAGCTAAGTTCATTAATACTTCTTGCTCGTCTGATAGGTTGGCCATTAATTTTTGAACCGCACCACCAGCAACCATCAAGCCTGCTTTTTTAAGGTTTGATAAGTATTTTTTCTCTTTACCAAATAAAGAATCATCGGTAGCTGCGCTAAAATCAGGAATAGACATTAACTCACCCGCTACTTTTTGTGCAGGCCCCATTAAATCTAAGGTTCCTTTCATCGCACGCTTCAACATCATATCAATGGTGAGCATACGGTTAATTTCGTTGGTGCCTTCAAATATTCGGTTGATTCGGGCGTCACGGTAAGGTCTTTCAAAAGGGCCATCCGCAGAATACCCCATGCCGCCACCAATTTGTAAAGCTTCATCCACGGTAAAATCTAATACTTCTGACCCGTGTACTTTAAGCATTGCACATTCAATGGCAAATTCTTCGAGTGCTTTTAATCGAGCTTTCCCAGCCTCCATTCCTTCCGCGATAAAGGCATCATACGCATCATCTATATTTTGGCCAGCTCTGTAATGGGCTCCTTCAGAAGCATAAATACGAACCGCCATTTCTGCAATCTTATTTTTGATAGCACCAAACTCAGTTAATGATTTACCAAATTGCTTACGCTCATTGCCATATTTAATACCTTCAGTTAAGGCGGCTTTTGATCCGCCAATGGCAGCAGCACCTAATTTAATACGGCCAATATTTAAAATATTTACGGCAATTTTAAATCCATTCTCACGCTCCGAAAGCATATTCTCCACAGGTACTTTACAATCGTTAAAGAAAATTTGGCGGGTAGAAGACCCTTTAATTCCTAATTTCTTTTCTTCATCATTCATGGTGATGCCACCAAATTCTTTTTCAATGATAAAGGCTGTTAAATTTTTATCATCTTCGATTTTAGCAAAAACGATAAATATATCGGCAAACCCACCGTTGGTTATCCACATTTTTTGACCAGTAAGCAAATAATGGGTTCCATCTTCAGAAAGCACAGCTTTGGTTTTACCCGAATTAGCATCTGAACCTGAATCTGGTTCGGTTAAGCAATAAGCTGCTTTCCACTCACCTGTGGCCAATTTGGTTACATATTTTTGCTTCTGCTCTTCGTTACCATAATACAAAATTGGCAAGGTGCCAATACCTGTATGGGCCGAAAGTGCCACGGCAAAAGAGAACCCTTTCCCTGTAACTTCCGATACCAACATAGTGGTATTAAATGGCATTCCAAATCCACCTAATGCTTCGGGAACTGAAGTTCCTAACAAACCAAGTTCACCTGCCTTGTCTAGCAAATTAGGTATAATGTCTGGATTCTTTTGTGAATCTATTTCGTCTAATTTTGGATGTACTTCTGTGGCGATAAAATCCTCACAGGTTTGAGCAATCATTTTTTGCTCCTCATTCCATTCTTCTGGGATAAAGATGTCCTTAGCTTCCACATCTCTGATTAAAAATTCTCCCCCTTTTAATGCTGTTTTTTCCATATCGTTTGAGATTTTAGATGATTAGACGTTAGACACAAGACTTAACAAAGTATCTGAGTAAATCTTGTGTCTAATATCTAACATCTTGTGTCTATTTTAATTTAATAATTCATAAATACCAGCTACGCCCTGACCACCACCTACACAGGCTGTAACCATTCCGTATTTCTGGTCTCTTCTTCTCATTTCGTTAAATAACTGAACCGATAGCTTTGCACCTGAACAACCTAATGGATGCCCTAGTGAAATGGCTCCACCATTTACATTCAGCTTTTCTGTATCTAAATCAAGCTCTTTTATTACCGCTAATGACTGTGCCGCAAAGGCTTCATTCAACTCAATTTGGTCGATGTCCTGTAATTTTAAGCCTGCCAAATCCAATGCTTTAGGAATCGCTTTGATTGGGCCAATGCCCATCACACGAGGATCAACCCCTGCAACTCCGTAAGATACCATTCGGGCAATAGGCTCAAGATTTAACTCTTTAACCAAACGCTCACTCATTACCATTACAAAAGAGGCTCCATCAGATGTTTGCGATGAGTTACCAGCCGTAACCGTTCCGCCAGCCGTAAAGGCAGGGCGAAGTTTTGCTAACGCTTCAATGGTGGTACTTGCTCTTGGCCCTTCATCGGTATCAACTACAAAAGAGCGAGTGGCTTTTTTGCCTTCTTCATTAATGTAGGTTTCGTTTACAGTAATGGGAACAATCTCCTCCTTAAATTTACCTTCTTTCACCGCCTTTAAGGCTTTCATATGTGAGTTATACGAAAACTCATCCATATCCTCACGAGTGATATTATAATCTTTGGCTACCTCTTCGGCCGTTTGCCCCATACTGGTGTAATAGGTAGGGTTGTTTTTAGCAACTTCGTAGTTTAAAGCGGTTTTATAACCCATTACTGGCACCATCGACATTGATTCGGTGCCACCTGCAATAATACAATCTGCTTGCCCTGCATGAATTCGTGCCGAAGCGATACTAATTGCCTCCAAACCCGAACCACAATACCTATTAATTACCATTCCTGGTACTTCCATTGGCAAGGCCATTAATGAGATCATTCGGCCCATTTGCATGCCTTGCTCTGCTTCTTGCACTGCATTGCCCACAATTAAATCATCCACCCGAACAGGGTCAAGGTTGGGTACGGATGCAGTTAAATGCTTAATTACTTCCACAGCGAGGTCATCTGGTCGAGTAAATCGAAACCCGCCTCTTTTGGCTTTGCCAACTGCTGTTCTATATCCTGCTACTATATATGCGTTCATTTTTTTTTATTTTAGATATGAGATAAAAGATTTAAGACACAAGATTTAAGACATTAATTTGGATTGAAAGCCAGAGATCATTCGTTGAATTTCAGTTATAGAGCCATTTAACTCATTAAACTGTTCATTTTTTAAAAAGCTTATTCTACTTGATAAAATCAATTGAGTTTCTAATTCAAAACTCGATCCTCTTGCAATTCCTAAAAACTGATTAAACTCCTTATTATGGTTTCTACCCGCTCCTTCCGCAATATTTGAAGGTATCGAAACTGCACTTCTTCTTAACTGGGAAACTAAATTAAACTTCTCTTCAGATGGAAACTTATTAGTTAACCTATAAACTTCAACGGCTAAATCCATCGAATTATTCCAAATTTTAAGTTCTTTAAAGTTGTGCATAATTATTTATTTTAATCTTGTGTCTTAAATCTTTTTTTTAGTCTTGCGTCTTTAATCTAACGTCTTGTGTCTTGTTTATTTAATTCCTTAAAGGTTTACCACTATTCAAAATTGACTGGATGCGCTCCAGCGTTTTAGGCTCTGCACAAAGCGATAAGAAAGCTTCTCGTTCTAAATCTAAGAGGTATTGTTCGCTTACTTCTTGTGGGTAGGATAAATCTCCACCACACATTACCCATGCAATTTTATTGGCAATTTTTAAATCGTGATCCGAAATATAATTACCCATTCGCATGCCATTTACACCAGCGGCTACGAGCGCTAAACCTGTTTTGCCTTGCACTTTAATATGCTTATCTTGGATTGGCTTGGTGTAACCTTGTGCTGCCAATGCTAACACAGCGGCTTTGGCATCTGCAATTTGGCGGTGCTTATTAACCGAAACAGCATCGCCTCTTTGTAGAATATTCATATCAAATGCCTCATAAGCCGAAGTGGCCACTTTAGCGGTAGCAATGTTCATAAAAGCATTTTGCATATCGTTTAGCTCTACATCGCCTACGGCAAACCCATCAGCTACTCGCTTGGCAAATTCTTTGGTTCCTCCACCAGCAGGGATAAGACCAACACCCACTTCTACTAAACCAATATAGGTTTCCGCTGCAGCTTGTACTTTATCTGCGTGCAAAGTCATTTCGCAACCACCACCGAGTGTTAATCCGTGAGGAGCAACTACCACAGGAATAGAAGAATAACGCACACGCATCATCGTATCCTGAAAATGCTTAATCATAAAATTAAGCTCATCGTATTCTTGCTCAATGGCATGCATAAATACCATTCCGAGGTTAGCTCCTGCAGAGAATTGTGCTCCCTGGTTTCCAATCACTAATCCGGTGTAGCTTTCTTCTGCTAAGGTTATCGCCTTATTAATACCTTCAACTACTTCGCCACCCAAAGTATTCATTTTAGTGTGGAACTCTAGGCCTAAAACGCCATCACCTAAATCGAAAATAGTAGAACCTGAATTGCGCCAAACTACATTGCTTTGTCTAAGGTTATCAAGTACCAACATATCTTCGGTACCTGCAATGCTCTTGTATGATTTACTAGGGATGTCGTAATACTTGCGTTGGCCATTTTCTACTTTGTAGAAAGATTCTGCACCAGACTCCAACATATCATAAATCCATTGGTTGGGGGTATAACCCGCCTCTTCCATTTTGGCTACTGTTTTTTTAACGCCAACAGCATCCCAATACTGGAATGGGCCAATTTCCCAACCAAATCCGGCAGAAACAGCATCATCAATTTTATAAAGGTCATCAGCAATTTCAGGAATACGGTTTGATACATATTGGAATAAACCAAAGAATGAATCCCTGTAAAACTCACCTGCTTTATCTTTACCAGCAAACAACATTCTAAAACGTTCTTGCAAGTTGTCGATAGGCTTGGTCATTTCAAGCGTAGCAAATTTTATTTTTTGCTTAGGCTTGTATTCCATCGTATCAAGGTCGAGGGTAAGAATTACCGTTTTACCTTTCTCGTTTTTCGTTTTCTTATAAAAACCTTGTTTGGTTTTGTCTCCCAACCATTGCTTTTCTTCTAATTTGGTAATAACATCAGGAAGCTTAAATAACTCTCTTGCTTCGTCATCCACCAATCCTTCGTAGAGGTTATTTGATACTTTAATAAGTGTATCTAACCCAACTACATCAGAAGTACGGAAAGTAGCCGACTTAGGACGACCCAGTACAGGGCCAGTTAGTTTGTCCACTTCGTCCACGTTCATACCTAATTTCTTCATGGTTTCCACCACTTTCATAATGCTGAAAATGCCAACTCGGTTGGCAATAAATGCAGGCGTATCTTTACAAAGAACGGTACGTTTTCCTAAGAATTTATCACCGTAGTTCATCAAGAAATCAATCATTTCAGGATCTGAACTTGGCGTAGGAATAATTTCTAAAAGCTCTAGGTAACGAGGAGGGTTAAAGAAGTGAGTTCCACTAAAGTATTTCTTAAAATCATCGCTTCGGCCATCTAACATTAAATGAATTGGAATGCCAGAGGTGTTAGAAGAAATTAGCGTACCGGGCGTACGGTACTTTTCTACTTGCTCAAAAACAATTTTTTTGATCTTAAGGTTTTCAACTACTACTTCAATCACCCAATCGCAACTGGCAATGTCCTTCATATTATCTTCGAAGTTGCCTAAGGTTACACGCTTAGCAAAATCTTTGTTGTATAAGGCAGCAGGTTTAGATTTTATGGTAGATTTCCATGCGTCATTCACAATTCTGTTTCTAACGGCAGGGCTTTCAAGTGTAAGGCCTTTGGCCTTTTCTTGATCCGAGAGTTCGCGGGGCACAATATCTAACAGGAGTGCTTCTACTCCAATATTGGCAAAATGTCCAGCAATGCGTGATCCCATTATACCGGAACCTAAGATTGCCACTTTTTTAATAGAACGCTTCATTTCTTATATACTATATTTATTCTATTGATTATTAATTATTTACAAATTTTAGTATCAATTAATTTCTCATAGCCTTTATTTTTAGACCTGTTTGAGATTCTATTTGACTATTTATTTTATTCATTACTTCCACAAACGTATTAAATTCCTCAGGTGTTATTTTAGAGCTTAGCTCCTCGTTAAAGCCACGTACTGTAAGCCTTGAAATTTCTCTTTTTTCTCTCCCTTTTTCGGTTAAGTAAATCAGTACCGACCGTTTGTCATTTTCAGCTTGCTCTTTTCTAATAAGGCCTTGCTCTTCCATGCTTTTAAGCATACGGCTTAAACTACGCGATTCCATCCCCATTAAGGGGGCAATTTTAGTGGCCGGAGTGCCTTCTTCAAAATGCAAATTGAGCAGTACAAACCCAATAGAAGTGGTAAAACCGTGTTTTGCGGCTTCTTGATTATACATACGAAAGAATCCGTACCAAGCGGCTCTTATATGATAATCTACGGTTTCTTCTGGCTTCATATTACTAATAATTATCCAAATCTAGTAACTAATACTCGGCATGCCGAGTAAAAGGGTAAATATATTCGGCATGCCGAGTAAAAATTTCATCTGAACTTGAATTGACCTTTTTTAGCAAATCATTAATGAATTTGGTATTTAAGTGATGAGACCCTACTGAGTTTATAGAATGTGGTAATAGCTATTCTTTGTCTTCATAGTTTAATTCATTCAGAAGCTGTAATTCCTTTGCGTTTAACTTACTTTGCTTGTCCTAGAACAAGGGTCTGTAAAACCCCACTGTCTTTTTTATATGAGTATATCAAATATTCTTAACCAATTTCAAAAATATAACCGCAATAATCACTTCCTCGATATGATTTAATCCTAGATTGAGCGATTAGGAGTTAAAAAGTAAAAGGATTTTGGTAACTTCTCAATAGTTGCAGGTAAAACAAAAAATAAGATTACTCGTATATAAAGAGGAATGAAACTCCCAGCGCATTTACAGCACACATCACCTGAGATATTAAATCATGGATTGGTTTGT
>JALSJD010000142.1 GCA_026989535.1 Cyclobacteriaceae bacterium | reverse complement strand
AAAGTATGTTATCTTTGTTCATGCTAGCCTCCAAGCTTTAGTTGTTTAAAACACTAATTATGGCACTGGCTCCGCTAACCCACGATATTGGAGGCTAGCGCCTTGGGGGAGTCATTATGTCTAGGCTCTAAAAACGTATTATCAAAGTATGAGAAAAGCAGATAGATTATTTCAATTAACAAACATTATTCGTGCAAGGCAACCAATTACGGCTGAAGAATTAGCTAGTGAGCTGGAAGTATCTGTGCGGACAATTTATAGGTATATTGATGATCTTTCAGTTTCAGGAATTCCAGTTTTTGGTATTGCTGGGGTGGGTTACCAACTACATGATAAATTTGAACTCCCTCCATTGAACCTGACGGATAGTGAATTGGATGCTTTATTATTAGGTGTAAGGATGGTGGGTAGTTGGACAAGTGATGAATTATCTGAATCAGCCCATTCTTTAGAAAATAAGATTGAAGCAGTTCTACCAAACCGCTTGATTGATGGGTATAAGAGAGCAGCATATTCTCCAAATATTTTGGCTAGAGATAAAGATAGAAATAATTGGGAGGTTATGCATGGTGCGGTGAAAAATTTGAACTCAGTTTTCATTGAATATAATTCATTAAATGGGAAGTTTACTTCCCGAGTTATTTATCCATTGGGACTATTTTATTGGGGCGGAAAATGGACTGTTGGTAGTTGGTGTACCCTAAGAAGTGAGTTCAGAGATTTTAGGTTGGATAGAATAGCTAATCTAAGAGTAATGGATGAAAAATATCAGGTAGGAAAAACGATTAATTTAGACTCATATTTTTCATCAGTCAATAAATAACAAATACAACTGACAGTACGTTGTCAGGAGTGATGAAATAAAATACGCCCTCACTTAATAAAAATGAGAGATGCACTATGTTAAATGGTCAATATATATTAGAAGTAGCAATATTTACTGTTAAAGAAGATTTTGTAGCTAAAATGCCTGAGATAAGGGATGGTTTAAGAATTGCGTTAAAGGATTTTCCTGGTTTAATGGAGCTAGATACATTTTCACCTGCGGAGGATAATAGAACATTTGCAGATATTGCAAAATGGGACACAATGGAAAATGCATTGGCGGCAGCAAAAGCTTTTGAAAATGGTGATGAACGATTTCAGCCTTATATGGCTGCAATTGAAGACTTGAAATTTATGGGGCACTTCAAGCCATAAGAGCCTAACAAAAGCAATCAACTCGGACATTTTACAGCGTTGCTTGAGTCGTGCTAAAAAACCCTAGCACAACTCAAGCAACGCTGTAAAATCCCGGTTATTGCTGACGTTAGGTGTCTGCGACGCAAAAGCACATTGCCTAAAATTTCTGCAACATCTATAACTTTAGTCTTATATTAATTTAATTATGCAGGTGATAGGCTAGATTAACTCATAATGATTCGAGGTTAAAACTATGCGCCCAGATGCAATTGGTAAGAACAATCAAACCGTAAAGGTTGATAATCCTTTGTCTGCTCCTAAAGCCACTACTATAGATGCCTTCTCAAAATTGGGCAAAGGCAAAATACTAAGTGATATAAACTTTAAAAGCGTTGCAAATACCCAGAGCAAAGAAGCGATGCTGGGCAAAAAAGCTACAGGTAATAATGTTATCAACGTAGATTTTAACAACTCTAAACACAGTCCACTAACACCTGCAGATGTACCAAACGATTACAACATTAAGGGGCAAGCTGAAACACAAAATAAAAAGTTGAAAAGAGGCTTCTTTGCAAAAGCTTGGGATAATCACGGTCGTCATATTCTTGGAAGCTTAGATGCTGTTCCTGGTACGAGAACTGTAAAAACGGGAGTACTAGGTTTAATAGCCTTAGGTAGTATTAGAAAAATATCGGCTCCTATATTTAAAAAAACATCTGAAGCAACTCTAGTTGCAAATAAGCTAGGCTATCAAAAAATTAATGAAACCATTCATGATGGGCAGGCAGTTTATAAAAAAGGTAAAAGTTTTATTACTCGAGACCTTGATAGTCATAATGGAGGTGCTTGGAAGATGGCTGACTCAATTAAAAATCTAGGGGCTAAAAAAACTAGAGATGGCACATTTAATATAGATTTAACTAAGAGAATTGGAAAATAAAAATGATAAGGGAAAATGAAAATTGGGTTACTTGTGGAAAGTCAATTAGCCAACTTATTGAAGAGCTTCAAACATTTGAGAATCAAGATGTAGAAGTAAGAATCTCCTTAGATGAAGGGCAGACACATTTCCCCATTAGTATAGTAGCCAATAAGTTAATTGATAATAATGTTAATATCTGCGTATTGAAATATAGCGGATCTGTATAAAACCTAACAAGGCATTTAAAACAAGGACTTGCCTAAGTTGGGCTTCTTGTTTTGAGTATTGTGGTTTCGTTAACAATCATGTTAAATTTAACTTCAGTTTAGTTAAATCGGCAAGCCCTTTAATGCGGCGTTGGTATGACTCCCCCTGTCAATCAAAGCACAGAATTTTCCTGCTCTTTTTTTAGAACCTTAGTGTGTCTTCTTTT
>JALSJD010000141.1 GCA_026989535.1 Cyclobacteriaceae bacterium | reverse complement strand
TTAGATACTTGGGGCTAAGTCCTTTCTTTTTTATATAATTCAACGCAAAATCATTGAAATAATAGCTCTGAGAACCATTTAATAGCTCTAAAAAGTTAATTCTACTCTTTGAATCTGTGCTTTCAAATTTTCTATTTCCAACGATTGTCCTTCTATAATACCAAACAGGTAACAAACCAATCCATGATTTAATATCTCAGGTGATATGTGCTGTAAATGCGCTGGGAGTTTCATTCCTCTTTATATACGAGTAATCTTATTTTTTGTTTTACCTGCAACTATTGAGAAATTACAGAAATCCTTTTACTTTTTAACCCCTAATCGCTCAACCTAGGTAACAGACATTTGAAATGCTCCTAACGAAGATTCATTAATAATGCAGGCTAAGTTATAAAAATAAAAGACATAAAAAAAACCGTCCCGAGTATCGGGACAGTTTTTTTATATTAGATGGTTTATTTATTTCTTTAGCCAAATGCCAACAGATAGCATTACAGCGTTATTTTTAAGTGTGTTAGGATTTAATGCGTTCGCATTTATATCCTTAACTCCTAAATTATATCTTAGTGAACCATGTAACCTACCAAGATCAACCCCTGCCCCAAAAACTATTTGCAAATCCGAACTCGCTAACTGATTCTTGTAATCGAAATCGCCTAACTTAGAACTGGTTAAAAATGAAAACTGTGGCCCTGCATGAATATTTAACACTTTAAGGATGTACAACTTTACCAACACAGGAACTGCAATATACGTATTTTTTAATTCTTCAATGGCAGTACCTGCATCAAACTTAGTTCCGTTTTGCGTGTAAATCGCATCCACTTCGATTCCTAAAATAGGTAGTTTTAACTCTAGCATTAGCCCCCCATGCCATGCGGTTAAATTTTCAAACTGATCTTGAGGGTTAGAAGAAGATAATTTCGAAAAGTTTGCTCCAGCCTTTACGCCAAATTTTAATTGTGCTTGAGCAGATACAGATCCTATCAATACCAAAGCCACTAATATTGTACAAATTTTTTTCATAATTTTTATTTAATTTGATTCTTTAATTGGTTCAAAATAAGTCAATAAATCTCATTTAACCTCATTATTCTTCCATTCTATTTCTTTTTTATCAATTTAAATAAGCTCATATCTACTCCTCAGGGCAATTGCATATTAAATCGAGGCAGAAGCTTTTTGATTGTGGAATAAATAATTAGGAGTCCACTCCGAAAACTGACATCTTTCATAAAATGGGCTATTTTGGATGAGATTTTTATTTTACGAGATTCGGAGATGCCTGAGCATCAACGGATTAAAAAAGGTGAAAAGATGCCCAAAAGAAACTTTTTTGGTTTTAGGTGTTTTCGGAGTGGACTCAACTAACTAGGCTAGAGATGAACGTCATTACCGAGCGTAAGACTCGGTAATCTCTGGGCTCAGCCGAGCCCAAATCTCAAAATTTAACCCTCTTTATTTATTTTTCTTTAAATAAATAAGGACCACCCCATTTTTCCCTTCTTGCCCATAAAGTTTTGTTGCGCTCTCGCCCTTTAACACGGTAATACTTTCAATATTATTTTTGTCAACTGTTTTTAAGGATTCAACTCGTCTCTTTCCATTTTTATCCTCAATATAGTAAATTGGCTGCCCTCCAATTTCAGGCCCATCCACTTTTAGTACCACTCGTGGGTTCTCGTTAATGGATGTAATAAAATTAAAAGAGGTATCTGATGTTTTACTTTTGATTTTTTGAAGCTTCTTTTGCTGATCTTCAGTTAGTTCATTTTTTATATTAATCATCAAGCTAAGGCGTTTCAACTTTAATTCTGCTTCCAAATCAAGTATTTTATTCATCTGGTTTAGAGCTGATTTACTATCAACTTGCACTTGCGATAACAAACCTTCCATTTTAACCAACTCAGCATCTAAATCCCATTTTAGAGAATTATACACAGACATATCATTGGAGTAAATGTTTTTTATGTTGTCAATTTGAGCATCACTAAGTTTAAGTTCTTCACGGTTTTTTAATGCCATTTCGGCCGAAAATAGCTCAGTTTTAAAAACATCTTGAGCGTTAGTCAAAAAACTAAGCAATAGTGGTAGAATAAATAATAGCTTTTTCATAATGTAGGTGTTTAAATTAAAAGTCTTCTATTAATGATTGCGTGGGCGATTCCCACTCCTCAATCGAAATACCAGCATCAACTAATGACTGAGTAGCGTTAACCCTTCTGGGTTCTAGTGTAATATTTATAGTGTAATCTGCAACAGGTTTTTGGGGTTCGAAAATTACATAAGCAACCCCTAAAAATAATAAGGAGGCCGCAACTGAATACGGAAACCAATTTTGCTTCTTGTTGTGAGAATGCGTAGGAACTGGTGGAGTTGATATTTTCTTATCTTGATCTTTCATACTCTGAAAAAAATCCTCTATGATTCTATCTTCGGAGTTCATAATGCCATTTCTTTAGTTAATAATGCTTTCAGTTTCTTCTTACCTCTATCATAATGAGTACGAACTGAACCAATACCAATATTTAGTACTTCTGCGACTTCGTGCAGCTTCAAATTATGATAAAAAACCAATAGTAAAACTTGGTGTTGCCTATCTGGTAGTTGGGTTAATATTTCGAGGTAATTATCAGAATAAACTTCACTTTCACTGCTCTCAGTAACATTAAGCTCTACATCTTCGATACTTATATGGGTGGGTAACTGTTTTAAAAAGTCGATTGCTGTAAACCGGATAACAGAGAAGAACCAAGTTTTCAAATTTGCCTTTCCATTATAAGTTGCCTTTCCTTCCAAGAGCTTTAAGTAAACCATTTGCATCACCTCTTTTGCATGTTCATCGTTATACGAACAACACTGGCGTGCCCAGAGGTAAGATCCTCTATTTAATTGGGTATAAATATACTCTTGCCAGTTATTGTTCATTTCTATTAGTTAGTCTGTATAGTAATGACTTTATATGACAAGGGAGCAAAGTAATTTGCTGTTCCTTATAAGATGAGGATAATAGAGTTATTTAAACGTTAGCTTAAAAACCATTAATAAAGTAGCTAGTAAAAAAATAATAGCATTGGCAATAATTACCGGCCAAAGCATAAGTGCAATGCCATAAACCAGCCAAACAACTGTACTGGTAATTACAATAAATATCATACCAAGGCTTAAATCGCCTACACTCCTGCTCTTCCAAGCCAAATACACTTGCGGAATAAAGGTTATGCTGCTTAAGAACGCTCCAACTAGCCCAATAATTTCAATCCAATCCATTTTAAATGCTTTGTACAAAGATATAAAAGAGCACAGTCTAACTTATAAAAAGGCATAAAAAAAGCACCTTGAATAACAAAGTGCCTCAATAATTTTTTTAATTAATTTGTCTATTGACTTCCAATCGTTGCTTCAATCGACATATAAACTGTAAACTCAATCTGAAGATTTTCGGTGGCTCCAGAAATTTCACCCGATGCTTCTATTGTAAGAGTTTCATTGGCTCGATAAGCTGTTTCAATAGCATTGTAAGTTGCTTGAGTTAGTGGTAGTTCCATTAATTCTTCGGAAGCAAACAACTGAGTAAAATTTAAGTTGCTAACCTGCACAGCATCTCCTACGCTGTTACCATTTGAGGTTATCATAAAACTACCATTGCCTACCGCCCCAGAGTTGCCTACATAATTAGTAATTTTTAAACTTATTTGAGTTACTTCAAATTCTTGAATATTATCAATATTATCTTGTATAGTGGCGTCATCCGATGCTGCAAATTCAACAGATCCCAAAAATGACATATTGTTCGAAAAGGGAATATCTACTTCAAATGATTCTTCAAATGTGTTTCCAATTCCAAAATGGTCGAATTTTTCAAATGTGCTACAACTGAAAACTGTAAGAAGAATAAATAGGTAAATAAAATTTGGGTATTTCATATTGCTACGTTTATTTGTGTATAGATGCTACAAAAAATAAGATAGTAACCTTTCTACTAATTAATTATATTATAAAGGTAAAAAATCATTGGCTAATTATTCAATTAACAGCTAACAAATTGTTATCCTAACAAATGCCTCTTGGCGGCACGCCCTAAAAATCGTATCTTTTCTTTAAATGAGAAACGGCTAAGATTCACTTTTACTACTCCTTTGGTAAGCATAGTTTTTTGCGAATAATCAATGTTAATATCCACCATTACATGCTTGCCTTCAGCCGATAATTTGAGTGCCTCTGCTATCACTTTGTCTATTTCATTATCATTATCCAACTTTAAATAAACAGCTCCAGTGGCCAATGCTACTCCTTCAAAATTAGCTTTACCAATAATAGAGCATGTTTTTCTGTTTAAAGGAATTTTCTGAAACTGAGATATTTGTCCTAGCTCACCGTCATTAAAAATAAAAAAGATAGCAGGTATCTCATAGGCGGCAGCCGTTATTGCTTCTAAGCCTGTCATTTGAAAAGCTCCGTCACCCACGATACCAATAACCTGCCGCTCAGGGTTTGCCATTTTTGTTGCAATGGTAGCAGGCACGCAGTAGCCCATACAATTAAAATCGGTAGGCGAAATAAAGTGGCGTGGTTCAAACACGGGAAACAATTCAGCGGCTAAAAAGGTGTGTTTCCCATCATCTACCACCATCATTGCATCGTCCTGCAACTGCTTTCTTAAGCTTTTAAAGAAATGCCCCGGAGAAACTATGTCAGCCTTTGGCTCTTTTAACCAAGTATCGTCATATTTTTTATTTTCAAAAGCCAGTTTTTGCTCAACTTCTGTTTGAGATTTACTGGTTTTAAAGCGCTCCTTTTTTAACTCTTCAATAATTGCCTGCAGGGCAATTTTAGCATCCGACTCAATGGCTACGGTAGATTTAAAATTTTTATCAAATACAGCAGGGTTAATGTCGATATGAATAAGGTTATTGGGCTGCTCTAACCCATAGCTGCCCGTAGCTATTTCGCCCATACGTGCACCAACTGTTAACAGCACATCGTGCTGAGCCAGCGCCCATTGCCCCGAAGGCTTAGCCGATTTACCCAAAAATACACTGGTATATAAAGGATGGTTATTGGGGAAAGCACTCTTACCTTGCAAAGTAGTAGCCACCGGAGCTACGAGCATTTCAGCCAATTCAGTGGTTTCATCCTTCGCATCAAGGGCTCCCCAGCCCACAAACATCATTGGGCTTTTAGCATTTTTAAGCAAGGCAACTGCTTGTGCTATGCCAGTCCTATTTAATTCAGCTGTGCTCTGTGTTGCCTGGTATGCCGGCATAGCTGTTACCTCATCGCTAAATAATTGCACATTGAATGGTAACTCTATAAATACAGGCCCTGGTTCGCCCGAAATGGCAATATCGTACGCTTTATAAATAGTTGAAATTACATCGTCATTCTTTTCAATTAAGAACTGAGCTTTGGTAATATTTTTAGCAAGGGCTATCTGATCAAAATCGTGCAATTGGTACGATTTACCAGAAGTTTTATGCGTGCCTCCTGCCAAAATTAGCATAGGGATACCATCTAAAAAAGCTTCGCCAATACCACTCATGGCATGAGTTAAGCCCGCAGCAGGCACAATGGTTAATACACCAATGCCATCAGAAGTTCTTGAAATAGCATCGGCCATAAAGGCTCCCCCCCCTTCGTGAGTTACTAAAATTGGTGTAATTTGATTCGATTTATCCATCTCATCGTATAACTCTGTGGTATGCGTGCCCGGTATGCCAAACGTGTATTTTACGCCAATTTGCTCCATTGCAAATACAGCCAATTCTGCTCCTGTCTTTCTCATTTTATTAATTTTTTGCCCGCTATTGCATAAGCGGCTACTCTACCTGTTAAAACACAACCTCCTAAAAAAGTACCTTCTAGCGTACCTAAACCATGCATTCCGCCACCACCAAAGCCTGCCACTTCACCTACTGCAAAAAGCCCTGCCATTGGTTGTTGATTATTACCCATTACTTGGCAATCTAAATTAGTTTGAATACCACCCAGTGTTTTGCGCGATAAGATATGCTCTCTTATGGCCATAAGCTTTCCGGCCTTTGCATCCACAATTTTTTGAAACTTGCATGTTCTTACTTTATCGCCTTTATACTTTCGTACATGAGCAATTCGCCTCAACTGGTCATCATTATAAAACTTAGGGCCTCGATCAATTTGAGCATCGTAGGCCTCCACACCTTCTTTTACATGTGCCAGTTTAACATCATCTGTACCTGTTAGTCCATTCATTTTATTTACAAGCTCCTCCAAGTTATCCGCAGTAACAAAATCAATGCAATTATCAATCATATCCTTTACTAATTCTTTATTGCCAAATAAAATGGTTTTAACAAAGCCAATCCAGCTTTTATCGCGAATGGCTTTATTAGACTCGGCCCCTGAAATAGCAAACTCTTTATGGGCTATTGTCATATTAAGAATTTGCCAACTGTATTTTTTCTCCTGCTTGCAAATTTCTTCTACTGTCCAGCGTGTATCAAACGCAGTAATTAAAGGAATTGGCCCAAACCGTTTACCTGTATAATCTAACCATAAGGCCGATTTAGGAGGCACCAAACTTAAGCCATGCCCCTCTTTTTTAGGGCGTGGATGATGCACCCCAGCGGCATACGGCCAATTTTTATCAAGGTGGGTTACCACTCCCTCTTTTCGAGCAACAGCATCGTGCATATCGCCTAAGGCATATTTATGTGCGCCATTAAGTATCACTTCAGGAGGTTTGCCCCAAGGGCTATACCAATTATCTCGAACCTTCTTAATATTGCCTCCTAAGCCGCCTGCCGCAATTACTATTTGTGCACCGGTTGCTTTAAACGGTTGTTCTTCTGCCTCAATGATACCACTTACTCCAACTATTTTTTGATCATCGGCAATTAATTCTTCTACTTTATGCCCATACACAACGTTGAGGTTGTCGGGTGCGTTGGGATGGTTTAATAATTTATTGTTAAGCACCTTGGTAAGCTCTGCCCCTGTACCCCAAACCATATGAAACCGAGGTACCGAGTTGCCCGGCTTAAATAATCCACGTTCAACCCAATGCACCACAGGAAAAAAGCTAATCCCTTGTTTTTTTAACCAGTCATATACCTTAGATGTGCCATGATATACATATTGTTTAGCCCATTGCTTAGGTAATACATCCTCATTACCAAAATTTGCCACCGAACACCAGTCGCTAAAAGCTAGTTCGGGGCTATCTTTAATTCCTGACCTACGTTGTTGAGGAGTATCTACAAAAAACATCCCCCCAAAAGATTCTTTAGCTAGTCCGCCAAAATTATCTTGCGTATCACGGTCGATGATAAGTACCTTTTTATTAAAGTTCAAAAGCTCTATGGCCGTGGTAATACCCGCTATTCCTCCACCAACTATTATAATATCTGATTGATACTCTTTAGGCATTTTTTTGTTTAAAAATACTACTGTTATCCGATAGATGTACTTTAATGCAACTAATTATTTTGCAATTTTTAACTTTTTTAATGATTAAATGATCGATAATACCATTTTTAATACGAAATTATTGCGGTGGATTGTTTCAGTCTATCTGCCACATATTCTTCGAGTTTTCCTTTGGCACTAAGCCTTGCATATCTTTCGAGCTGGTTATTAGTGAGCGAAGGGTCAACCAACTTCAACTCATTATACACGTTTATCATTCCCTCAATTCCTCTTGTACTGGCTTTTACTTCGTCTAAGGCATCCTGATGTTGAATTATATACAGTGATTTGCCAAATAAATAAGTTACTTTAAATTTTTCAGCGTATTTAAATCGCTTATTGCGCATCAAATTCTCTAAAAACACACCCTCTAAATTAACCGAAATATAGGGAGTGTTTGTTAACCAATTAATAATATTTTCAGAAAGGGCTTTGGTGTCGTTTTGGTCGGTTGCAATGGGGTTATTCTCCAACCATATAATATTACGAATAATGATTGGCTCTTCGGCTTTAAATTCTTCGATGGTTGCCCAAGAGGTGTTTTCAACAGCTTGAGCATAGGCAGTTAGCACCGATAAACTAAAGAAAAAAGTAATAACAGCGAAACGCATAAAGGCTTGGTTTGTGCTAAGATGAAAAAATATATGGATAAAATGTAATTATTCACCAAAAAAACAACGTCATTCCGTATCCGCGGGCAAAGAACCAAAAAATAGTAACTTAAAGCACATAACTTTTTGTGAAACTTGGAAACTTCGTACCTTTAATGGACTCATAGTTACGATAAAATCAATTTATTAGCATACCTTAATTTCTTATTAATCCTATTGGAAAAGCCACAACACTTTCGGTGCCGTCTTTACCAACAGCAGCTACGCCAAACATGTAATTATCAATAACAATATTTTCTAATGTAAAGTGATTAACATTGCCAACAAACTTGGCATATTGCCATTGTGCGGCTGTTGTTTCGCGCCAGTAAATTTTATACCCTAATAACCACTCTTTATCAGACTTATCCCATTTTAAATGAGTATTAGGGCTTACCATACCTCCAATTTTAAGGTTTTGAGGTGCCGGTGGAGCCCAAGCCAATGCAGCCAATGTAATGGCATTTACACGGGTAAGTTTTGCAGCGTATTCAAAATTTACACCACGCAATACATCGCCATATTTAATTCCATTTTCTTCTCTTATATTTTGATGTTGACGATTATAATTCTCGTGTGTTTCCATAATTCGAATTCCTGCAAACCCCATATCGTTAAAGGGGCGATGGTGTCCGCCTCTTCCAAACCGATCCAGTCGGTAAATCATCATTGGTTTTACATCGGCAATGTATTTTCTCGATAGGGCCTCAACATAACGTGCCAATTGCCTTGATACACCATCTACTTCTCCGCCAAAAAATCGTCTTCTCCTGCGAGCTTCCTCTAACTCGGTAACGGGTGTAGGTTCCGAAAATATCCTAAACGATTGATTGTCAATCACTCCATCTACCCCTTCTATATTCCCAATCATATCGTTATTAAGTACACCTATTATTTCCCAATTTTCCTCCAGTGCTTTGGCTGCTAAATGCTTGCCTCCAAAAAGACCTTGCTCCTCGCCCGACAAGCCAACATATACCACATTGGCATGAAATGAATAGTTAGACAATACCCGTGCACATTCAATTACTGCGGCCATCCCCGATGCATTATCATTGGCACCCGGTGCATCGGTTACCCCATCGGTTGGGTCAGATGCACGAGAATCAATATCACCAGAAATAATTACATAGCGATTGGTGGCAGGCACAGCTTTTTGAATGGCTATTACATTTACCACCCATGTATCATTTTTAATGCGTGTTTCGGCATCTCCTTTTACCAAAGTGCGCTGATATTCTACTTGTAAGCAGTTTTTACAATCAACTGATATTTCATCAAACCGTCCTTTAATCCATCTGCGGGCAGCACCAATTCCTCTGGTGGCAGAAACAGTATCCGACATAGTGTTTCGAGTACCAAAACTTACTAATTTGGTAACAGAAGCTTTAATTTCTGATGGCAAAACCGATTCAGTTATTTCATACAGGTCGTCAGAAAACGCTAAAGGCACTTCTTTAATTTGAGCAAAACCGGCAGTGGTGAAAAGTAAAAATAATCCTAGTAATTTGTACATGCTGTAGTGTCGTATATTAAGGCTGCTAATATACAGCTACTATTGAATATTTATGAATATGAGTATATAAAGCAAGCATTTATTAGTTTTGCAGAATGGACATACCTACTTATGAATTTATGGGGCTTCAAATAACGGAGCCTTTTACATGGTTAACCAACTGGCTTGTAGCTGCCTTTGTATTTGGTTTTGGTCATTTTTTGTATAGAGATAAGCAGGCTGATGCAACGCAAAAATTTTGGTCTATTTTTTTTGTATTTATTGGATTAGCTTCGCTCACCGGAGGAACAGCACATGGATTTATAAATTATGTAGGGCATAATTTTCATTATACTGCGTGGATACTAACCGGAATGGCAGTTTTTGCAGCCGAATTGGCTACCATTCAGCTTATCGAGAATGATAAAACCCGGGCTGTTATTCGAATTATTATTTATGCACAGCTAATAGTGATGGTGGGTTCTGTGATGTATTTAAATAATTTTAATAGCGTACGTATAAATTCTGCTATTGGTTTGGTAGGAGTTGTTATCCCTGTTTCGATTATTCATTATTTAAAACATAAAGACAAGAGATCGATTCTTATTATAATTGGTGTGTTATCTAATTTAATTCCTGGAGCAATACATGCCTTTAAAATATCCTACAACCAATGGTTTAATTTTAACGATGTTAGCCATATCGTTATGATTTTTTGTTTCTACATTTTATACCGAGGAGCTAAGCAAAACGTAAACATAGATTTGGCCAAAAAATTAAGCAAGGCTACTGCCTAAAGGGCATTTTCTTCACTAATTATTGGGTTACTCTTCAGGCATTACAATCCATAAAACCAAGTACACCAGCATGCCAGGAAAGGCAGCTGAAAAAATACTAATTAACACATAGAGCAAACGCACAATTGCAGTATCCCAACCTAGGTATTTGGCGATACCACCACATACACCTGCTAAAACTTTATCATTTTTAACTCTGGTTAATCTTTGTTTCATAGTAAAATCTGTCATACGAACACTGTAAGAAAATTCGTGCCAAACGCAAAATAGCTGATTAAAAGGAGATTTAAAGCATTATATGTAAGTTATGTGTTCAATTACGTACACACCGGTATTAATATTGAACAATCTTACTCTACCTTAAAAGGAATAGTTTTTTCATAAAATTGGATGTGGCTCGGGTATGAATCTCCAAGTTTGTTATACTTTATATGCGCTGCGGTGGTACGGTATTTATAGGCTTTAAGCTCAAAATTATAGTACCCTACTGGCAATAAGGCAGCTATTTGGTAAAACCTACTTTCTCCCGGATTGAGATTATTATCTGCTATTTTTTTAGCCACAGGATACCATTCCCAATGCTCCCCAATCCTAAAACTATCAACAGCAATAAGCTCCCCATTAGCTGTGTTAAATACGGAGAGTTTTGTAATAATAAAACGCTCAGGATCACCTGTTGGCACTTTATGACCTGCAAATTTATTTATTACTTCCGTTTTAAGAACAACCGAGTCTGTAGCCTTATAACTCCTTTTAATACCTGCAAACTCGTAATGCAGCCCATCCAGCCTCTCTGGCTTAAGGCTGTCGAGCTTTGGAATACCCGAGCCCATAAAGTAATGCATTCTTGATTTTCGTACTGGATACTCCTCCGCAATTGGCCTATCAATAGAGGGCATATGGCAGGTTTTACAGTTTTTAGTTTCTGCAAATGGCCCTGCCATCCATTCGTCTCCAGTTTCAAAAGTACATACAAGCTCTGGCGTAACCACTGCCACCGCATTATGGCAGGCAATACATAATTGTTCGGTTAAATGTGTTTTATCCTGAACCGATTTATGCGGTGCTCTATTAGAAACCGTTACACTTAAAACAGCTCCGTTTCGTACATGGCACGAAGCACAATTAATGCCTTCTTGTTGAAGCTCAGAATCGAATAAAGGGTTTTTCTCTTTAATGGGTTTGTAAATGTCTCCGTCTTCTAAACCTGTAATAAGGTATTCTTGCTGGTTGGCCAACGGTATATGGCAATTTATGCACATATATGGGCTCGACTCCTTGGCAATTTCAGCCTGAAACTGTAGGTCTTTCCAAGCCATAGAATGTGTAGAGGTGTTCCATTCGTCATAATGATCTTTATGGCATGAGCCACACTCTTTGGATGACAATGAGGTAAGGCCTTCAGGAATTTCCTGATTGGGAATGGCTTGCTCCCAATGATTATTAAAAGTGGCAGTATCCAAACCAAAAATACTTGCAATGGCAATGGCTATAACAACTGCCAACCCAATAATGATTAGTATAAAATTTCTCGACATTTAAGCTACATTAAAATTAATTACAAAGGTAGCAAATGAAATAACGATTAGAGAGAATTTTAAGGCAGAGGGTGTATAACATTTTGTCGCTAATTATTTATACTTTTATTTTAGAAGGTAGGTAAGAAAAGTAAGTTTTCTTCTGCCTCTCCCAATAAACTCTTCAGAAATCTGTAGTGAAGTGCACACACTGCCTTTAACCACTTATGTCATTCCTGCGCAGGCAGGAATCCGCCCTGTAGGATGTTACAACTAATAAAGACTGATTAAAATTTATTATAGCCATAATGTTTAATCTCTTTCCATATCTACAGATTCCTGCCTGCCTTCGCAAAGCTCCTACTCCGTAGTACTTCGTAGGAGTAGCTATGGCGAAGCAAGGCCTGCGCAAGAATAACGATTTCTATTTTGCTTTTCTTTTTAATATAGGTTAGGAGGCTTGCACAAAATGGCTTAAACGTAAACGATAAAATGTTATGCACCCAAGGCAGAGTAAGTATAAATACGTAGTATCACTAGCGGGTTTTACTTAGTTTGAGTACTAACTGCTTACCTTACTTTTGTATCAGATGGTTTTGGTTAATGAAAAGAATTACCGGTATAAGGCCGGTTTTTCTTTTTTTATCACCTTAGTAATTCAACTTTAAAAACAGCTCCGGTTTCAGTAGTTTTATTTTTGGCAGAAATTTTGCCTTTCAGTTTATCCACTAATCTTCGAGTTATTAAAAGCCCAAAACCTGGCGATGCCTTCTCATCACTTTCGCTCCCTTTAACCTTATAGCCCGCAAATAGCCGCTTCATAAGGTCATCACTAATGCCTTTTCCTTCGTCACTTACAGTAATTTCAATAATGTTATCATTCTCGCTTACTGCAATATTAACGGACGTATTGGTTGGTGTATATTTAATGGCATTTGAAACCAAATTAGAAATAATTTGCCTCAAATACTGTGCATCGGTATTAATCTGAAGCCCTCTATCTGCCATATCTACATTAATTTTTACACTTTTAGCCAGTATGGCCGGCTCATGCAGTTTGGTTACTTTTTCAATAATATCGTACACATTGGTGTTAATAAGTACCATTTCTTTCAGCTCCGCTTCAATTTTGTGTACATCGAGCATATTATTTACCATCCCTATGCCATCCGTAACAACCTTGCCAACTAAATCCAAATACTCCTTTTGTTCTTTGGTTAGGGTATCTTCGTTAAGTTTAACAAGCTCTACTAACCCTTGAATGTTCCCCAATGGTGTTTTAAGATCATGTGCCACTACCGAAAGTACATTATTCTTTTCAATGTTCATTTCTTCAAGACTATCATTACTAAAAGCTAGTTGTTCGTTTTTTTCAGCAATTTCGTTCTTTTGCTTGTCAATAATTGTGTATTGGTGTTTTAACTCACGGTGCGATTTAACCACATAAATAAACCCAAACATTATAACAAACGCAAAAGCAAGAAGTAATAATACGAGTGTACGCATATTGCTTAAGTCTTCTAAGTGGGCAGCATCTTGAACCACTTGTGCAAAACCAGAAGAAATACTAATGCTTTGAAATATTATAAAAAAAAAGAATAACTTGAATCGGTTAAAAATCATCTTACCTGTTTTAAAATTTGGCTAGTTAGTCGGTTTAAAATTATACAATTATTGGCTGATTTAAAATTCAAACAACTTTTATTTCCGCAAATCCTCCTTTTAAGTAACTATTCAGCCGAAAAAACATAGCCACCAAGACAGAAGGACTAAAAGAACCACAAAGTATTAACTTAACACATATAAAATTTTGTGAAACTTGGAGGCTTAGTGCCTTCGCTACGCTGTGGCTAAAAAGGTAGCTTTAAGATATGAGTTACCCTTTTAATGGTAAATGAATCCCCTATTTGAGGTTAAGTAGCCCCTACCGTTATATCTTTGCCCCTTCTTAAAACGTTTTTATTAAAGATTGATGAATAATTTTATCCAAGAGCTTACCTGGAGGGGCATGATACACGATATAATGCCTGGCACCGAAGAAGAATTTAACAAAGGAATGACAGCCGCCTATATTGGTTTTGACCCCACGGCCGACTCCTTGCATATTGGCAGCCTTGTGCAAATTATGACATTGGTTCATCTTCAAAAAAGCGGGCATAAGCCGTATGCATTGGTAGGTGGAGCTACCGGAATGGTAGGGGATCCATCAGGCAAATCTCAAGAAAGGAATTTGCTATCAGAGGATGTATTGCAACACAATTTAAAAAGTGTAGAAAAACAACTACGACAGTTTTTAAATTTTGACGAAGGCGAAAATAAAGCAGAAATCGTAAATAATTACGATTGGTTTAAAGGAATGGGATTCTTGGAGTTTATTCGTGATGTGGGCAAACATATTACGGTAAATTATATGATGGGAAAAGATTCCGTTAAAAATAGATTGGAAACAGGCATGTCTTTTACTGAATTTTCGTATCAGCTAGTGCAAGGGTTTGATTTTTGGTGGCTGTACACCAACAAAAACTGCAAGGTGCAGTTAGGAGGCTCTGACCAATGGGGCAATATTGTTACGGGTACGGAGCTAATAAGAAGAAAGTCGCAAGGAGAGGCTTTTGCCGTAACCACTCCCCTTATTAAAAAAGCAGATGGTACTAAGTTTGGAAAAACCGAAGGAGGCAATGTATGGTTGGATAGGCACAAAACTTCGCCTTATAAATTTTACCAATATTGGCTTAATGCTTCTGATGAGGATGCGGCTAATTATATTCGAATTTTTACACTACTCACCAAAGAAGCGATTGAATCCTTAGAGAAAGAGCATAACGAAGCTCCTCATTTAAGGATTTTACAAAAAGCACTGGCAGCAGATATTACCACCAGAGTACATTCTGCTGATGATTTGACAATGGCAATAAAGGCATCTTCTATCCTTTTTGGTAAATCAACCACCAAAGATTTGCAAGCCTTAGATGAAACTACTTTGTTGGCTGTTTTTGATGGCGTACCACAAGTAAAAATCGGTAAAACTGCAATAGATTGCACATTAGTGGATTTCCTTTCCGAAATCACCAATAATGTAGTGTTTGCATCTAAAGGCGAAGCACGCAGAATGCTTAAAGGTGGTGGCGTAAGCATAAACAAACAAAAGGTTACGCAGCAAGCCGATAGTAAATTAGAAGTAACCCTGCTCCAAAACAAGTATGTGCTAGTACAAAAAGGAAAGAAAAATTATTATTTGGTTATGGTAGAAGGTAGATAAAAGATTAAACAATAATCATCTTGTGTCTTACGCCTAATCATCTAACATCTTTATTAAAAATCGAGTAACTGCTGCACCTGCAATTTAATATGTTTCATATAGCGTTCATTGGTAATTTTACCATCTTCCATATTTTGGCTTACCATTGCCAATTTAGGCTTTTGGGCTAACACGTGAGCCCCACAGTAATTTAAAATATCGGTTAGGTGGCTCATCGCTAACACGGCTCCTTGCTCCCCAGCTGATAACCCTACTAAAGCACATTTTTTATTAGTAAACGAGTCAGGGAATTCCAGCCCATCAATAAATGCTTTTAATACGCCTGGGAAAGAACCATTATACTCTGCAATTACAAATACAAACTTTTTGCCTTCTTTCATCTTTTTGCGGAAATTCATGGTGATTTCACTTTTCCCAGCATTTTCATAAAGCCCCGAAAAAAGATAATCAGCTGGCAATTCTTGTAAGTCAATTATCTCAGCTTTTACATTAAGTGCGTTAAATTCTTGTAAATAAACATTGGCTATTTGCAGCGAAACAGCTTGTGGTCGGTTAGTGCCTGAAATTATATAAATGGTATCATTCATTGGTTGGAAACTTTATGGTATTGTTTAAGGTTTACAAATAAACAAATGTTTAAACAATAAATTAAATTTAAGTGTTAATTTCACACTTAAATTACTGTCCAGTTTTTTTTGGGGGGGGGATATCACAATCTAGGTTTTAATCAAATATTATTTTAGTTCCAAGTGATACAATGTGAGCTTTAAAGCCTGTACTTCTTTCGTAATAATTATAATTTAGGGTTACATTTTTTAACCTAAATTTCCATATATGACCTTTTGTTAAAATATCAGTATACTTTAATCCCAAACCAAATTGATTTGCATTAAATTTCGATAAATCATAATCCGAAGTATAAAAACTACTCGTTGATAAAAGTTCATCAAAAGGGGCAAAATAATTTGCTGCAGTTTGGTTATAAAACTTTTTTTTGTAGCTTTATATTGTTTTAAATAGTGGTCTCTAAATCCAGATGCTGTCGATGCAATAACCATATCTACATTTTTGTTTAGAATTTCATTTAGCACTACAACTGTTTTTTTTCTAAACCCATTTGTGGTCAAAAATTCATCCTGAATGTATTCAATAGGTTTTTTAAAATATTTCTCAATTTCTTCATCTAAATCATGAGTCCACTCCGAAAACACCCAAAACCAAAAAAGTCTCTTTTTGTGAAAATTGCCTGTTTTCGGAGTGGACTCAAATCATAGAATTCAAAACCAATATAATCAGATAACAATTTTCCAATTGTTGTTTTCCCAACACAACTTATACCTACTAAATATATTATCATATTTCTATCAATGTCGTTTAGTTAAGCTTTTCGTCACTGCGAGCGTAGTGCGGCAGTCTGCTTGTTTCAACGCTGGATATCCAAAATTTGAGATCGCTTCGTGCCTCGCGATGACGTTCCGGCTTAAC
>JALSJD010000140.1 GCA_026989535.1 Cyclobacteriaceae bacterium | reverse complement strand
GGCGTGTTTGTGGCATGTTGGTATCATTCTTAAATCCTATTGCAAATCTATTGATTTTTACTACAACGCTAATAACCAGTGAATTATATCTCTATATGATGTTCATGGGTCAGTTGTTCTGAATTTATAACTATTAAACAATGAAAACTTTTAAAAAAGCCAAGAGCTGGGAAAAATACAGCTAAACCGCAAAGCTGAAGGTTTGTTGCTAAAAGTGTTTTATTGGGAGTAAAAAACAGCTGTATGGGCAATAAATAAGCCGTTTAAAAAATGAAAACAGACAAAAAAACAAAGGGGCAGAATACTAAACCACCTAAGGGGTCAACAAATCGGAATTTGGTCAACACCGAATAACCAAAATACCCGGTAAATCAACCAGCGTGTGGGTTATCAAAAAAAGCCTCAGCGAGAATCATCGTTGAGGCTTTTTTATGAAAGTATTTTGGCTATTCGGCTAAGTGTTGGCACCAGTTGCATTCCTGTCACTTAACTTTAACAGTGTCACAATTATTTAATTCAGCCTTACTTGATATCATAGAGTCCAATTTAAAGCTTATCGTTACTACTTTCTTAGATAATTCAGTATAATCCAAGTTGTCCTTAGACTCCTGTCTCCATATTGCGTATGCACTTGTCAATAAAGCAATTACTATTGCTAACCATGAAACCAAAAATATTTTTCTATGCCGAATTTCGTCTCTAGTCCTGAATTTATTCTTGTAGAAAATTCTTAATTCTTCAGTAATATAAAACTCAGCTAGAATATTATTAACTAATTCTCTTTTTAAAGAATCATCTCCAAAAATTTGTGTAGATTTTGGTTTATTTTCTGTATCTAAATCCCCCCAATAATATACTAGATTTAGTGGAACTTCTATTTGAACTTTGGGTAATAAGTTATGTTTCTCAAGTAGCTTGACCAAACCAACTACAGTGATTATTTCTTCAAATACATCCCATTTTTCATCAATATTCTGTGAATAACAGATTTTGACATCCTTTGAATCAAGATTAATTATAAGTTTTACATTGGATAAAAAAAAATCAGAAAATAAGTCCCGGAAGCTAAAGACCTTAGTTTTTATCACTTTTGAAATTAATGCTTTTTCTATTGAATTAAGCTCTCTCATTTTAATTGGTGCCAACGGGTCTAGGTATGAGGCGAGGCGGATTTACACCTTCGTAACTGTCCCCGGAGTAATAAAGTTAGTATTTTTTGACGATATGTCAGCATACAATAAAGCCGCCTTGCCTGCATACCGATTGTTACAAGCTGGCCTTATTCTATAACTTCTCCACAATGTGGGCATCTTTTCACTTCATTGTCGGATTTTTTATTTTCAATTTTACTAATGAACCCTGCACTAATAAGACCTGTTGGCAAAGCAACAAGACCTATTCCAAGAAGTGCAATAAAACCACTGATGATCTTTCCAAGTCCTGTTATTGGATAAATATCACCGTACCCAACAGTTGTCAAAGTTGCAACAGCCCACCAAAGAGCTGATAAAATATTGGGGAACGCCTCTGGTTGAGCGGGTCCTTCAACATAATACATTATGAAGGAAGCAAAAACAAGAAGCAAAAGAGTCACAAAACCGGTAACTGCAAGTTCAGACCGCTTCTCTTTTATAACAGTTCCGATTAGCATTAGTGAGTTGTTGTAACGATTTACTTTTAGGATTCTTAAAACTCTTGTTAACCTGAGAATTCTTAAGAAACGTAGATCTACTTTTATTAGCATTGGAATGTAGAAAGGTAAAATTGCCAACAGGTCTATCAAACCGTATCCAGAAAAGATGAATTTGAACGCTGATTTAAATTTACTATGAGAAGGGTGAGTTAAATCAGATACGTAAAGCCTTAGTAAATACTCTATTGTAAATATCGTAATTGTAAAAATGTTAAACGCTCGGAGTTGGGTTCCAAAATCACGAATGATTTCAGGAAACGACTCCAAAATAATTGATAAAACACTTAAGATTATAAGTGTCAGAATGGAATAATCAAAAATCAGATTCGATTTCTGTCCGTGAGAACCTTTTTGCACTAGTTCGAATATCCTGGTCTTAATCATTTGTCTTCTGTCTTCTCAAAAGGCTTGCTTGTAACAATTCTATAAATGCAATAGCGTTTATTTAAAACGCTATTGCGTTTATATTTGCACAAACCTTAAGTTCTGATTTGCCTTATTTGAGCTATCAATAACCTGCTACCAAGTTACCTCAAACGTAATTTCTTCTTCTCCTCTTTTTATTACCACTTTTGATTCATCGCCTTTTTTATACATGCCCAATGCTTTCATATAGGCCATCATATCAGTTATTTCGAGGTCATCAATTTTTAGTACAATGTCGCCTTTTTGCATTCCTGCTTTTTGCGCAGGTCTGTCTTCTTTAACACCGCCCAATAGCATACCAGGGCCTTCAAACATATAATCAGGAATTACACCTAATGTAACTGAATAAGATGGAGCCTTCATAGAATCTTCATCCTTCGTTTTTGTAAACTCCAATTTACCGGCATCATTTACAGCAGCAATTACAT
>JALSJD010000139.1 GCA_026989535.1 Cyclobacteriaceae bacterium | reverse complement strand
CCGTGTAAAAATTACACAAGCTGAGCTACATTATGTGGGCAGTATTACTGTGGACGAGGATTTGATGGATGCAGCTGATATTGTTGAAAACGAAAAAGTGCAGGTTGTAAATGTTAACAATGGAGAGCGGCTAGAAACGTATGTGATTACAGGTGAAAGAGGAACGGGCGAGATTTGTTTAAATGGCCCTGCAGCAAGATTAGCTCAAGTGGGAGATGTGGTAATTTTAGTTTCGTACGGCTTAATCAAAAAGGAAGAAGGTCAAATGCATCAACCAATCGTTATTTTTCCTGATGATAATAATAAACTTGTTTCATAGGGTTGAAAAATAAAATTCTAACATTTCTAAAATACCTTATCGGTCTTCTTATTGCAGGAAGCCTGCTTTATTATGTATTTAAGGATTGGGATTTGAATGATTTACTTGAGCGGTTTAAGCAGGTGGACTATTCATGGGTGCTATTATCAGTATTCTTATCCATCATAAGCCATGCTATTAGAGCCTATCGTTGGAATTTATTATTAAACCCTTTGGGCTATAATAACCTAACCACCTTTCGTACTTTTTTAGCTGTAATGATTGGCTATTTTGTAAATTTATTAGCACCAAGAGCTGGAGAGATTACAAGGTGTGGGATAATGAAAAAGAACGATGGTGTCAACATGTCAGTATCGTTGGGGAGCGTTGTTGCAGAAAGAATGGTAGATTTAGCAGGGTTGATGGTTATTATACTAATAGGGTTAACTTTACAATTTGATAGATTGAGCGGTTTTATGTTCGATTTTTTTAATGAAAAGTCAGATGCAATACAAATAAGCTCAACCACTATTCAGGTATTAGTAGCGCTTGGTGTGGTAATTGTAATTACTGCCTTGGTTTTGTGGTGGATAAGAGCTCGCATAAAGCGGTTGCCCATTTACTTTAAACTACGTTCTTTTGCAATCGAACTGTACGATGGTTTTACCAGCGTGCTTAAGCTTAAAAACAAAATAGGCTTTTGGGGTTCTACTGTGCTAATTTGGGTGTTTTACTTTGCCATGGCGTATGTGGTGGTTTTTGCGCTCCCATCTACTTCTCATTTAGGGTTGTTAGCTGGGTTATCTATTTTAATTATGGGCGGTTTGGGGATGTCGGCACCAGTACAAGGCGGGTTTGGCACGTATCATATTTTAGTAGGATCGGTGCTAGGCCTGTACGGAGTAGTTGAAAAAGACGGATACTTTTTTGCAACACTTATTCACTCCTCACAAACGATATCTATCCTCTTTTTTGGAGGGTTGAGTTTTATCATTAGTATGCGATTAAAAAAGAAGAAAATAAATGTATAATATTTAAAATATATAGATCATGTTAATTGTTATATTTATTGTGTTTGCGGTTGCCAGCTTTGCTGTAAGCAATACGCTAAAAAGAAAATTTAAAAAATATTCGCAAATACCTTTGGCATCAGGAATGTCGGGCAGAGAAGTGGCAGAAAAGATGCTCAGGGATAATGGCATTTACGATGTAAGTGTCATTCATGTAGGCGGAAACCTTACCGATCATTACAACCCAACTAACAAAACTGTTAATTTAAGTGAGGCTGTATATAGTGGAAGGTCGGCTGCTTCGGCTGCCATAGCAGCGCACGAATGTGGGCATGCAGTACAACATGCCACAGCTTATAGCATGCTAACATTACGCACAACATTGGTGCCTTTGCAAAATGTAAGTGGTAAAATAATGAACTTTATTTTCTTTGCTATGCTATTTGGAGGGATGTTTTTAACAAGTGTGTTTCCGTTAGAGCTTGTTTTACTGGTTGTTATTGGGGTAAACTTTGTGTTTGCGCTTTTTGCCTTGGTAACCTTGCCTGTAGAGTTTGATGCAAGTAAGCGAGCTTTGCAATGGATTGAAACAAATAATGTAGTTACCTCGCAAGAATATGAAATGAGTAAAGACGCACTTAAATGGGCTGCAATGACCTATGTGGTGGCTGCACTAGGAGCATTAACAACTTTATTGTATTATGTAATGATATTTCTTGGAGGAAGGGATTAGATCTTCTTTTAGGATTGTTAAATTAACCACGATAGTATGAATTTTGATTTTACCGAAGAGCAATTGGCTGTTAGAGATGCGGCTAGAGATTTTGCTCAAAATGAACTTTTACCCGGTGTAATAGAAAGAGACGAAAACGCACAGTTTCCTGTGGAGCAAGTAAAAAAGCTAGGAGAACTTGGGTTTTTAGGAATGATGGTTGACCCAAAATACGGAGGAGGAGGAATGGATACCGTCTCTTATGTGTTAGCCATGGAAGAAATATCGAAGGTAGATGCCTCTACATCGGTTGTAATGTCGGTAAATAACTCATTGGTGTGCTGGGGCTTAGAAAAGTATGGCACTGAAGATCAAAAACAAAAATATTTAACGCAACTGGCCTCAGGTAAAAAAATTGGTGCCTTTTGTTTAAGCGAACCAGAGGCAGGATCAGATGCTACTTCGCAAAAAACCACGGCTGTTGATATGGGTGATTATTACCTATTAAATGGCACCAAAAACTGGATCACGAATGGTGGTTCTGCTGAGTATTACATTGTAATAGCACAAACGCATCCGGAAAAGGGGCATAAAGGGATAAATGCCCTTATTGTAGAAAAAAGTATGGAAGGGTTTGTTGTAGGTAAAAAAGAGCAAAAAATGGGCATTAGAGCCTCAGATACCCACTCTTTAATGTTTACCGATGTAAAAGTGCCTAAGGAAAACAGAATTGGTGAGGATGGATTTGGATTTAAGTTTGCTATGAAAGTACTTAGTGGAGGTAGAATAGGAATCGCATCGCAGGCACTAGGAATAGCTTCAGGATCACTAGAGCTTTCCTTGAAATATTCAAAAGAGCGAAAAGCTTTCGGTGTTGAAATATCCAAACATCAAGCTATTCAGTTTAAATTATCTGAAATGGCCACCAATATTGAGGCCGCCCGGTTACTTTGTTTACAAGCCGCTTATTTAAAAGACCAGCATAAAGACTTTACCAAAGCCAGTGCAATGGCCAAGTTATTTGCTTCTAAAACAGCAATGGATGCTTCTATCGAGGCTGTTCAAATCCATGGCGGGTATGGTTATGTAAGAGAATACCATGTAGAACGATTTATGAGAGATGCTAAGATTACACAGATTTATGAAGGCACTTCAGAGATTCAAAATATAGTTATTGCAAGAGAGCTATTAAAGTAATAAATCAACAATTCTTTTAATAGTGCAAAAAAAGTCTCCAAAAATTTCGGAAATAGAAAAATGCGCATTAGATTTGTTCAAGAATTTATTGCACAATTGTTTCTTAGTAGGTTAAACAAAAATTTATATGGAAGATTATAATAAAATAATTGAGTCGTTAGGGGTGAGGTATATCAAGGCTAAAAATGTTAATGTGAAGCAGCCTGTTACTATTTCTAACTTTTACGATGTCGAAAATACTGCTATTTTTATAAAATCGGGCAAGTTAAGCTTTGAAGATTCAACAGGTATAGTTGAGGCGGAAGAGGGAGAAGTGATTTTTATTCCAGGAGGAAAAAGAACAAAGTTAACTTACGGAAGCAATGCTAAGGCTGTTTTAACAGCCGAAGAATTTGTAACTAAAAAGGAGTTGTACCTACAATCGCATACTCAAGGGGTAGCCGCAGACCCAACAGTTTCAGACTCAATGGTCGTGGTAACTTTTGAGGCTAAAGTTTTTAACTCCGTTAACTTTTTTGCTTCGTTAGACATTGAGCCCTTTGTAATTAAAAGTGATGATATCAACTTTACAATTAAACAATTGTTTTTAGAGTCGGTATCTGATGAACCAGGTAGCAGCAGAGTTGTTAAATTAAAAACAGAACAACTTGTAGTTGAAATAATAAGATACATTATTAAAAACAGGTTATTTGTAGAGCAATTAGCCACGAATAGCACCTATTTTAAAGACCCTCGATTAATAGATATTTTTAATTATATTAAAGAAAATATTAACGGTGATTTATCAAATAAAGTGTTGGCCGAGGTTGCCAGTGTTTCGGAAGACTATGTAGGACAATATTTTAAAATGCTTACGGGCATTAACCCTCAAGATTACATTGAGTACCAGCGAATGGAAGAAGCTGTTAATTTATTAAGGACTTCTAAAAACAGTATTCGTGCTATTGGCAAACAAGTAGGCTATAAAGATACCGCCTATTTTTGCCGCAGGTTTAAAATGATGTTTGGCATTCCTGCTGGTAAAATGAGAAGAAGAGAGTCATTGATGAACCTCTAGTGTTAAGCCCAAGGCAAAATATTTTATAGAGGCAGGCATTTACGTACATATTTAATTTAGGCATTTCTCTTACTTAATGGTAACACTCAAATTTTATCCCCGTCATTCCTGCGTAGGCAGGAATCCGTAAATACGGTTAAGTTATGAAATTGAGAAATTTTGTACCTTAATATTCCATATTAACATATTTATCACTATTGGTGTATGTATATAAATGCCTACCTCTAATATTTTATATCTTTAACTCAACTTGAAAATAGAACATCATAAGTTGCTAATTTTTAGGGTGTTGTGTTTTTAATTTCAAATTTCAATCACCTAAACATCAAACACTTACATGGTTTGATGTTTTTGATATTTCAGCCAGTCGGCCAGACAACAGTATTTGATTTTTGTTTATTGGAGTTTATAGACAAACACTAGACTTATTGTCGTTTTTATAAACTGGGAGAATAGGCACTGTAATTTTAGCGCCTAGCCAACAAGCCTATAATGAAACAGTTACACGACCCTCTGCCCTTTACTACAATTTATAAGCTACGTTCTTATTAATAATTAATTAGCCTATATTTATAATATGCTAAAATTTTCTGTAGTATTTAATAAGTATGTTATTTTCTTTATTTTACTCTCAAATTTTTTATTTGTAAGCATCTACTTTTTATACGTTAGGTATCTCGTTTTTATCCCATTTTTTGGAATAGGTTTAATAGCACCAATTTTTACAGCTATATTTTTTGGTTTTTTAATTGGTGTATTATTTAATCAAAGCAGTAAACAACAAGCACTATTTTGTGCGCTTGAGCAACAAACAGCAATAAAACAAATTTCACTGCTTTTGCACCAAAATTATTCGGAAGAAGAATTGATGGGCAAAACTATTCGTTTAATCCTTGGCGTTTCATTCGCCAAAACCCTATCTAAAGGGGCTGTTTTTTTAACTAACTCTCATAATCGGTTAATACTTAAAGGCCACCTTAACATGAGCGACTGTGCTCTTAATAAATATACCTCCAGGGGAATCGAATTTAAAGAATGTGCCTGTGGGGTGGCTGCACAAAAGAAACAATCCGTTTTTATAAGTACTACAATAGGGTATGACTATTGCCTTAAATGTTTTAAAAAGGAAGATCTTGGGCTTTATAGTGTGCCCATAATATACGAAAAAAATCTATTAGGTTTAATTATTGTTTATTTAGAGACCAATCATAAAAAAGACCCCTCTGAAATTGATTTTTTGGAGGCAGTAGCAAATGTACTTGCATTGGTTCTTAGAAAATTTGTTGTAGATCAAAATATATTTAGAAAAGAGGTTGAGCTTAGAGAAAAGCAAAAATTAGTAGATGAAATTTTAGGCACCACACCCGACCCACTTTTTTTATTAGATATAGAAACTGCCGATTTTGTGTACTGCAATACGGCAATGAATAACATAATTAGTAAAAACCCCTTTTTTCTTAAAGGATATAAAAAAATTGGAGTTAATGCTTTTAGAGAACAAGTACACCCCGATGACTTAGCTATTTATGATGAATTAAATCATGTGTTGCGCTCAGGAAAAGATTTGTTTTCATTAAAATTTAGAACTAAAATATACAGCGATGAATACCACTGGGTAGAACAAACCGTGAAGGTTTTTAGTCGAAGAAATGACGGGAAAGTTCACCAGGCGTTAGTGGTTGTTAAAGATATAAGTGATAAAATTCATGCAGAAAACAGGGTTAAAAAATTAAATGTCGAACTGTCTGCACAAAATAGATCCATCAAAAAAATTAATGCAGAGCTTGACCAATTTGTTTACAGCGTATCGCACGATTTAAGAGCACCGTTAGCATCAATGTTAGGCTTGGTAAACCTAAGCAAACTTGACTCTAACCCTAAAGACCTGAAAGATTATATGCTTAAAATAGGCCAAAGTGTAGAAAAACTGGACGGTTTTATTAAAGACATACTTGATTATTCGAGAAATTCCAGAACAGAAATTGAAGCGAAACCGATCGTGCTTAAAAATCTTTTTATGGAGATTATTGATAACATTAAATCAATAAGCAACCCCGATATTGAGCTTGATTTTCATTCTGACGAGCCCTATGTATATAATGGAGATGCTAGGCGAATCAGTATAATTTTTAATAATATAATATCCAATACCATTAAGTATGCAGACTATGAAAAACCCCAACGGTTTTTAAAAGTTCGGATAAAAACTTCAGTTAAAGAGGGCATAATTATAGTTGAAGACAACGGTATTGGCATAGAAAAGGCAAACATTAATAAGATTTTTAATATGTTTTATCGTGGAACAGATAAATCTGATGGGTCAGGCATAGGCCTGTATATAGTAAAGGAAATAATTCAGAAACTCAACGGAAGTATAAATATAGAATCAGAAAAAGGTGTGGGTACAAAAATAACCATCCAAATTCCACATGCAAAAATGCCTGTTTTAAAAACTATTAACGCATAAAAAATCCCGCTCCTTTAAAAGTCGGGACAGCTTAAGGACACTTTCTGTTGTCCTAATCGCGACTGCCTGCTTTCGTTGGCAACAACCGCTAATCATTTGGTAACCACCTCTGTGGCTATTTTCTGATACAAAAGTAAAGCGTTGGATTAAAGGTTTAGCCTCATACATATTAACAAATTGTTACTTCTTCTTAGCAGTCTATCCTTTAGCCTGTATAATTCATGAATCTTCGTGATGAGCATTTCAAGTGGCTGTTAATCAGGTACTCACGGAGAAATTTGAAACAGCTTGTCCCGATTTTTTTTTCGGGAGAGGCGTAGCGAGCTACGTTGAGTAGCAAAATTTGAGTAAAGCCTGTACCGTACTTTAGTCGGTATGCCTGAGTGATAGGTAATTGGAATGCGTAATAGATTATTCATGAATTATTCAGGTTAGTGATAACTCTAAAGCCAATGTTATTACCGAGCGCCCGCCTCCCGAAATTGTACGGAGGGTAGGTAAGATTGGTATCTCTGGACTCAACCGACCCCAAATTAAGGAAGCATCAAAATAGTATTCCTTAGTTCAAAATTTGGCTAGAACAACTATCTAGTGCCTGTCTATAAACTCGGTGTCTGATTCAGAAAGTTCGCTATCAAGGCTTGCGAAGTCAAAAAAAACGGAGTTTACAGGGGTAATCAGGCGCAGCCGAGTATTTTTTTGACAAGCGTAACGTAGATAGTGGACTTTATGGACAGATACTATCTAGGTTATCGCTTGTTTTGAGCTTTATAAAATAGCAACTTTAGTTCTCAATAAATTAACTATGCCTAAAAACGTTTATTACTCCGATTACTTGCAATTAGATAAAATCTTAAACGCCCAACAAACCGAAAGTGGTTTAGCAGGAGACGAAGCGCACGATGAAATGCTATTCATCATTATTCACCAAACCTACGAACTTTGGTTTAAACAAATGAAATACGAAATGCAGTCGATTGTGAATATAATGAATAAGCCCACCATTAATGATAATTCGCCCGATGTGTTTGCCGTAGTGCATAGGCTAAAACGAATGGCCACCATTTGGCAGTTAGGCATCCAACAAATAGATGTGCTCGAAACCATGACACCTCTTGATTTCCTCGACTTTCGTGACCAATTAAGACCGGCTTCAGGCTTTCAAAGCTTTCAATTTAAAATGCTAGAGGCTATGATGGGCTTAAAATTTAAAGACCGACATGGCAAGGCATTTTACCAAAGTCATTTGCGCAAAGAGCATATCGATGAAATTGCCAAAATTGAAGCACAACCTTCATTAATTGAATTGCTAAATGCTTGGTTAGAGCGCATCCCTTTTTTTGATGTCCCATTTTATAATGAGTCGAATCAAGTACAATCACACCCGTTTTGGCTAGATTATAAAAAAGCCTTTGCCTCCACATTAGATGAAAATGATAAATCTATATTAAAAACTTTCGAGCAGTTTTTCTATACCGAGGGCAAACTAAAAGGAAATCGTTTAAGTGCTAAAGCCAATAGAGCAGCTTTGTTTATTTTAGCTTACAGAGATTACCCTTTATTACAAATTCCTTTTCAGCTATTAGATACGCTAATTTTGATTGATGAGCTAATGAGCACTTGGCGTGCTCGCCATATTTCTATGGTAGCTCGTATGATTGGTATGCGTACAGGCACTGGTGGTAGCACAGGGGCTGATTATTTAAGTAAATCTCGCGATCATCATGGGGTGTTTAATGAGCTTTCGGGCTTAAACACCTATTTGGTACAACGAAAGAGTTTACCTATACTCCCAAATGTGCTTAAAGAGCGATTAGGATTTAGCTAATTAATAATGACAGGAGGAATAGGATTTTCTAGAGATGGTAATAATATCCTCAAAAAGAATAAATCTCTTTTAGGGTCTCGAAAAACCAATGCTGAAAACCCATATTGGGGTACTAAAAAATATGGCAAAAGGAGCGCAGGTAATTTTTCTGAACTTAGTAACTGGAAACAATTTAGAGCAGCCAAAATTCGAAAAAGAACTATTTTTATCTTTGCTATGCTGAGCCTTTTAGCTTCGCTTATTTGGCTGTTTTTATAATGGGAGTCTCTAATAATAATTTTTTGGTTACTCCTATGTCCTTTACTTTTACAAAATGAACTGGAAACAACTTTTATCTCCCACCCGATTGGGCAACAAGCCAAACTCGCATACCAAAGAGCGGAGTAACTTTGAAGCGGATTACGACCGCATCATTTTTTCGTATCCATTTCGTAGGTTGCAAGATAAAACACAGGTGTTTCCTTTGCCAGAGCAAGATTTTGTGCACAACAGACTTACCCATAGCCTGGAAGTTTCTAGCGTAGGCAGAACGCTTGGCAAAAGAGTGGGGGAACAAATTATTGCAAAACATAAACTAACCGGAATAACTGCCAATGATTTTGGCACCATTGTAAGTGCGGCTGCCTTAGCTCACGATGTAGGCAACCCTCCTTTTGGCCACTCAGGTGAAGAATCTATTTCTGGTTTTTTTCAGCAAAACAACACCATTAATTGGCTAAAAGAACAGTGTACCATTGAAGAATGGAACGACCTTGAAAGCTTTGAAGGCAATGCACAGGGCTTTCGATTAATTAATCAAAAAGCCCAAGGGTTAACCTTAACCTATGCTACCTTGGGTGCTTTTACAAAATACCCCAGAAGCTCGGCTGGCTCCAAAGTAGAAGGAAGGGTAAGTCAGAAAAAATTTGGATATTTTAAAACCGAAGAAACGGTATTTTCAACTGTTGCTCAAGAATTAGGCCTTATACCTCTCAATAGTAAAAGTTATACCCGGCATCCTTTGGCATTTTTGGTAGAGGCGGCTGATGATATTTGTTATAATATTATTGATTTAGAAGACGGTTGCACCCTGGGCTTAGTAAGTTTAGAAGAAACAGTTGAGCTACTAAAACCCATTGTGGGCAGCCGATTTGATACCGAAAAGTTAGCCCAAAAAAAATTCTTGCACGAAAAGTTGGGGGCTTTGCGAGCACTCGCAATTAATGAGTTAATTAGCCAAGCCGTAGAAGTGTTTTTAGCCAACGAAAGGGCGATGCTTAATGGAGACTTTGATCAGTCATTAACCAATTTGCTGCCGGCTACCGAAGCACTTAAAAAGATTCAAAAGGTGTCGGTTCAAAAGATGTATCGATCAAAAATAGTGGTTGAGAAAGAAGTGGCTGGTTACGAAGTACTCAATGGCTTGCTAGAAATACTAATTGGCTCACTTCAGGGGCATTTAAAAGGCTCGCCCTCTACCTATCATAAAATGATAGGCAGAACTTTGCCTGAACCAATTCAAGAGGCAGTAGGCTTACCTGTTTACGAAGCCGTTCGATCTATGCTCGATTATATTTCGGGCATGACCGATAAGCACGCATTAACCTTGTACCGCAAACTAAAGGGGATGGTAATGCCAAGTTGGTAAATTATCAAGGCTTGCATAACGCAGATAGCGGACTTTATAAACATAGACACTAATTAGTGCCTGTCTATAACGTTAATAGTTACAGAAATAACAAATGTTAATAGTCAAATAACAAATACCTGTCTGTGTGCCGACCGGCTGAAATCTCAAAATGCAATCACCTAAATACCAAACACTTGCATGGTTTGATGTTTTCATTTTTGAGATTTATTTGTTATTTGATTTTTGTTTATTGGAGTTTATAGACAAACACTAATTAAGACTTTGCCTCGCTGCTACTCTTCACTTTCTTTTTCTTAGAAAAAATCAAACTGTCTTCTTTCGTTTTAAAATCCACTAAAAGCACATCTCCTTCGGTCAGGTCTCCCTTCAAAATTTCTTCTGCAATGGGGTCTTCCAAATATTTTTGAATGGCTCTATTTAAAGGCCGTGCCCCAAATTGAGGATCATATCCTTTTTCAGCCACAAAGTCTTTGGCCTTTTTTGATAACTCAACTTTATAGCCAAGGTCACCAATTCGTTTAAATAAATGGCTTAACGAAATATCAATAATTTGATGGATATGCTCACGTTTAAGTGAATTAAACACGATTATATCATCCAATCTATTTAAAAACTCGGGGCTAAAAGCCTTTTTTAAAGCTTTTTGAATGGTAGCCCTCATTTCTTCGTCCTCATTTTTAACCTTAGCACTTGAGGCAAAGCCTATACCGGCTCCAAAATCTTTTAGGTCGCGAACCCCAATATTAGAGGTCATAATAATAATAGTATTTCTAAAATCCACCTTACGACCAAGGCCATCCGTTAAAATGCCATCATCCAATACTTGAAGCAATAAATTAAACACATCAGGATGCGCTTTTTCAATTTCATCGAGCAATACCACACTATAAGGCTTGCGTCTTACTTTCTCCGTAAGCTGCCCTCCTTCTTCGTAACCCACATACCCTGGAGGGGCTCCTACCAACCGAGATACAGAGAATTTCTCCATATACTCACTCATATCTATTCGAATAAGGCTATCTTCTTTATCAAATAAATTAACAGAAAGCACTTTAGCAAGCTCGGTTTTTCCAACCCCTGTGGGGCCTAAAAATATAAAAGTGCCAATGGGCTTGTTGGGGTCTTTAAGGCCTACACGAGTACGCTGTATCGATTTTACTAATTTATTAATAGCACTTTCTTGGCCAATCACTTTGTCGCCCAACTCTTTGCCCATGGCTAGCAATTTATGGCTTTCTTTTTCGGCAATTCTATTGGCAGGGATGCCCGTCATCATAGCAATTACGTCAGCAATATGCTCTTCATCAACTTCGTAACGTTGTTTTTCCGTTTCGGCTTCCCAAACGGCTTTAGCTTCTTCAAGCTTTTGCTTTAATTGCTTTTCGCTATCACGCAAACGTGCAGCTTCCTCATATTTTTGGCTACGAACTACAAGGTTTTTTTGTTCTTTAACCGTCTCTATTTCTTCCTCTAGTTTCTCAATCGCTTTGGGCACATGAATATTATTAATATGCACCCTTGCGCCAGCCTCATCCATTACATCAATGGCCTTGTCTGGTAAAAACCGATCGCTTATATACCTATCAGATAGCTTTACACAGGCCTCAAGAGCCTCTGTGCTGTAATTTACGTGGTGGTGTTCCTCGTATTTATCTTTAATATTTTCTAAAATTTGAATGGTTTCTTCAGGGGTTGTGGCCTCCACCATTACCATTTGAAAACGCCTGGCCAAAGCTCCATCTTTTTCAATATATTGGCGGTACTCATCCAAGGTGGTTGCTCCTATACATTGTATTTCGCCACGTGCCAAGGCGGGCTTAAACATATTAGAAGCATCTAGCGAGCCGGAGGCACCACCAGCACCTACAATGGTGTGCAACTCATCTATAAATAAAATTACATCGGGTGATTTTTCGAGCTCATTCATTACCGCTTTCATTCGCTCTTCGAACTGACCTCGGTATTTAGTGCCTGCTACTAAAGAGGCTAAATCGAGTGTAACTACTCGCTTACCAAATAATATTCGTGATACTTTTTTCTGAACAATTCGCAGAGCAAGCCCCTCGGCTATGGCCGTTTTGCCCACACCAGGTTCACCAATAAGTATCGGGTTATTCTTTTTTCTACGAGACAATATTTGTGCTACACGTTCAATTTCTTTTTCTCGACCCACAATGGGGTCAAGTTTATTGCGCTCGGCAAGCTTGGTTAAATCTCTGCCAAAATTATCGAGTACGGGCGTTCGTGATTTTTCTACCTTACCGCCCGATTCTTTGCCTGTTGTACTGCCACTGCCCGAGCCACCAAATAATTTAGAAGAGCCTTCATCGTCATCATCGGTTTCGGCCGATGACATAGGTTGCTCAGTTTGGTATTCTAATAGCTCACGAACTACCTCATAGGTTACTTCAAATTTTTCCAAAATTTTACAGCCTAAATTAGAGGCATCTCTTAATATAGATAGCAGTAAATGCTCGGTACCAATAAGGCTGCTTTTAAATATTTTTGCTTCTAAATAGGTGATTTTTAGCACCTTTTCGCTTTGGCGCGTTAATGGAATATTGCTCGCTTTTTTCATTATGGTTGAAGCGGTACTTTGGGTAGCCTTTTCAATGCCCTCTCTAAGGTCGCTTGCCGAAACACTAAGTTTACGTAGCAGTTCAATGGCCACACCATCGCCTTCGCGAATCATCCCCAATAATAAATGTTCGGTGCCTATATAATCGTGCCCTAAGCGCAATGCTTCTTCACGACTCAATGCTATTACTTCCTTAACTCTATTTGAAAACTTTGCTTCCATAACATTTCTTCGATATCAATGTAAATCTAAACGATTCCTGTTAATTAACAAGTAGAACAAAATTAAAATAATACTAGTTCTGCTAGTTAGAGTCTCTAAGAAAACACCTCTATAATTAAAAATGATCCTTATTGCGATCTTTTCATTTTTTTCTAATCAATTGATGCTTAGGCATCAACTCATAGAAAGAAAATAAAAATCTCATCAACAATAATTCATTTTATAAAAAAAAGACCTGTTTCCTTAGAGACTCTAGTTAATTTGCTGGCGAATTATTGACCCTGCATTTGGGCCCTCTGCAAAAAGAAGGTCTAATATGCTCAGCTCTTGTACAAAACTGTTGCCAAAAACTTGTGGATATGGAATGTATTCGATTTTTATGGAAGAGGTAAACGCTTTTTTAGGATGAATGCTGGAACGAAGGTCTAAAGTTGGTTTTTCAACCTTATGCTTATATTCGGATGTAAATGTAAGAGGGGTATCTATTTGCAAAAAATCAAGACATAATGTCAGCAATTTAAAATTTAACTCAAAAAGCGTTTCGTGTTTGGTGTAAATTTCATGTTGTATGTAATCAGCGTAGTGCTCAAAAAAAGGAGCTTTGCCATACCCAGATTTTATGGCACGCCAATGCCTGTTGGCCCACTTCTGATGATGGTCTATTTCTATTTTATCTATTTTAATTTTTTTTTGACTACCTATTAGTGGTATTGACAAGGAATCGACTCCAGTAGGGGTTAAAATATGAGTGCGGTTGCGGTAGGTTTGCTTTACAAAATTTTCGTTACGTTCGAGTATTACCTTATCAGCATTGGCCAACAAACTAAAGTAGGTTGTGTTGGGCAGGTATTGGAGGTCGAGGAGGGGTTGCATAAAAAAGAAATGAATAATGCAGGATAGAGAGTGGTATCAAGAAAACAAGTCAGAATGTGACCCCATTCTGGCATATTTAAGAATTTTTTCCTCCTTGTTGATTTTGTAAATCAGAAGCCAATCAGGTTCAATGTGGCACTCCTTGTATCCAAACCAGTTTCCTGAAAGATTGTGGTCTTTGTTTTTGTCAGGGAGTGGCTTTCCTAAAACAAGAAGATTGGTTATGTGTTTAAATTTTGACATAGGTTTGTTCTGACGTTTGCAACGTTTGACATCGCGTTTGAATTTACCTGAAACAAGAATTTCGTACATCAATCAAATGCTTAGGTCATCAAACATTTGTTGCGAAGTTTTATAACGTTCGCCTTTACCACTCTTTAGTTCCTTTATCGCTTCCGTGGTTTCGGTATTAGGAACTTTTATGTCAAACGGAAGACCGCCACGAAGGGCAACTTGACGCAAAAATAAGTTGATGGCCTGTGTGGGCTTAAGCCCCACTGCCTTGAATATTGCATAAGCCTGTTTTTTGGCTTCAATGTCTAGCCTTAAACTGGTGGGTTCTGTCATCATTGCATATTGCTTTAAATTACAAATGTATTACAAATGTAATTTACAATTTTTATTTTCCTCCTGTTAGAAAAAGAGCAGGTTTTTTAGTTTTGGTTTAACCCGCATTATTCATCAGGACTTCGTCATGAGGAGTTAAACAGCAATAAATCAGGGAGTTAATTTATTTCTGCATAGCTCCGCTATGGTTAAAGAAATTAACTCAATAGCGTAGCGAATGCTCTGATTTGAAGCTGTTTAGCTACGGAATAGATTTACTGGTGAATAATGCGGGTTAAGGGCACTCAGTTGTAAAATCTTATTCGTTTGGCCAATTAATGTTTAACCAACGTAGTTAAAAATTAAAAAAAGGAGAAATTATTTTGGTTTTCCATTTTTTTTTTTTTGTAAAATTGGAATATCAATTTTATCCTATTTTAATTATTACTTATAATTTTGCTTTATATTTACGGTAAACTATTATTAATTGAGTAGCTACAATTAGTTTTAAAATAAGCATAAGCAAAAAAATCTGTTTTATTAATACCGGATGTAAATTGTTTAAATAAATTTTTAAATTAAACACTTACTAAAATGAAAAATGTAATGAAAACGATGATGGTTGTTGGAGCATTTGCCCTGTTTGCCTTTGCGCCTGTTAATAAAAGAAGCATGCCCTGCTCCTATTTTAGAACCCGTAGAAGAGGTTTGTGTTGAAATGCCCAAGAGCTTTGCAGAAGAAGCACTTCGCTGTAAAATTAAAAAAAACGGCAATGAGGCTTCCTGTTGGTTTTGTGACTGTGACGATCTCGCAGAACAATTATAACAGTAAACGCTAAACCCGTTGTAAGCGAAACCCTTTATGCAGGGTTTCGCTTATATAACAATAAATATATTTAAACAACGTACTCTAAATAGAACTATGGCTTTAAAAATAAACAACCATTCAACCCTATTTGCTTTTTTCTTTTTCGTATCCTCTTTTGGTTATGCACAAATTAATGCCATTGCAATTTATACACACCAGCAAGTAAAAATTGATTATGAAAAAGACTATCAACTAGTTATTAGCAATCAGCTATCTAACTTTCAGTTTCATCAGGAGTACACAGAGTTTACCACACCACAAGGTTGGGAATTCACCTATATAAAAAATTATTATGATTGGTTTTACGATGCTGTTCAGAAGAAAATTATTGAACAAAGAGTGTTAAAAAATGGCACAAAAGTAATTGCTAACTGGCCTGCTGATTTAACTTGGAAAATAACCGAAGAAACTAAAGTGATTGCAGGGTATAAAGTGCAAAAGGCAGTAACTCAATCGCATGACTTAACTGGAAGACCCTCTGAGTGGGATTATGGAGATGCCATTGCATGGTTTACCACAGAAATACCTATTAGCAGTGGACCTGCTAGATATTATGGCTTGTCAGGACTAATTGTATATCTTGAGTTTACCGGACGACCCTATACCTATATTTTAAAGGATATAAAATGGGACACCAACGAAACGATAACAATACCTACTGAAGGCATTAAAGTAACCAAAGAACAAACACTCCGTTATTTTGAATTAATTACAAACAAATGGATTAAAGAGCAAAAAAATCGACTTAAAAAAAGTAGTTTTTGAATACTTAAGCTCAACCAATAACATAACTATTTTCACAAACTATTGATGCCCATAAAAACGTATTCTTCCATCTTATTTGCTTTCTGCTTTTTTGTAATCTCTTTTAGCTATGCACAAACAAATGCCATTGCAACCTATACCCACGAATTGCCAAATTTTGAATATGATAGCGACTATAAATTAATAATATACAATCAAATATCAAATTTTCAACATCACCAGGAAGCCACAGAGTTTACATCGCCTCAAGGTTATTTGATTGAATTTGCCAAAAATTATTATGACTGGTACTTTGATGCAGAAAACAAGAAAATTATTGAACAAAGAGTACTAAAAGAGGGCACAAAGGTAATTGCTAACTGGCCTGCAAATTTAACTTGGAAAATAACCGAAGAAACCAAAGTGATTGCTGGCTATAAAGTGCAAAGAGCAGTAACCCAATCACATGATATGGCAGGTAGAGATAGTGAATATGATTATGGAGATGCCATTGCCTGGTTTACCACAGAAATTCCGATGAGTACCGGCCCTGCAAGATATTATGGGTTACCCGGGTTAATTGTTTATTTAGAGTTCACAAACAGTTCGGTTTCTTATACTTTAAAAGACATAAAATGGAATACCAACCAAACGATACTTATACCTACAGATG
>JALSJD010000138.1 GCA_026989535.1 Cyclobacteriaceae bacterium | reverse complement strand
AAAATAGCTAACCCTTCTTTATTTGCAAATACGTAACTACTTCGTCTCACATTCAAAATGCTTTTTTGTGCAAAAAAAAACTTGGGAACAATAAAAAACCGCTTTTTGCCTTTTCAAACAGGCACTATGTAGTTTAAATAATAAAAAAATATTGAAGGAGTCAATTAGCAAATATAAAAGCTTGAGAAAAGCGTCTTTACAGCAACTTCAAACCTATGAGATTAGCCCTATGGGTGTTCATTGGTCAATTCTAGATGAAGACTTAAGCTTAAAAGGATTCCTCGAATCTGCTCTCTACACGTCAGTTTATCAAACAGCATAATCCTCTTACTTTTCCATATCGGGTCTGCGTTCCTCCGTTCGTTTTACCGCCTGCTCGTGCCGCCATTCTTCAATTTTTTTTGCATGGCCCGAAAGTAGCACTTCGGGGGCTTTTAACCCCTTATAATCTGCCGGGCGGGTGTAAACAGGAGGCGCCACCAACCCATCCTGAAAAGAATCGGTGAGGGCGGAGGTTTCATCGGAAAGTACACCTGGCAATAAACGTATAATGCTATCGGCAATTACAGCAGCGGCTAACTCACCACCGGTGAGCACAAAATTGCCAATGCTAATTTCTCGGGTAATTAAATGTTTACGTACACGTTCATCTACCCCTTTATAATGCCCACATAAAATAATAATATTGCCTTTTAACGAAAGTTCATTGCTCAAGGGTTGGTCTAATAATTGTCCGTCAGGGCTGGTGTAGATGATTTCATCATAATGGCGCTCGGTTTTTAGCTTGGTAATGCATTTATCAATGGGGGCAATCATAAGCACCATGCCTGCACCTCCTCCAAAAGCATAATCGTCAACCTGTCGGTATTTATTAGTAGAATAATCACGCAAATCGTGAATTATAATTTCTGCTAAGCCTTTATCTTGGGCTCGTTTCATCATCGAAAACTCAAAAGGGCTTTTGAGTAAATCTGGCACTACGGTTATAATATCAATCCGCATCATCCAACAAATATATATCTAGCAAGCCATTGGGCAAGGTGGTGTAAATGGTTTTTGCTATTTTATCTACTTTGGTTACCACTTCATCGGTTAGGGGTATCAGCACTTCCTTTGCTTGGTATTGCATAGCCATAAGGTCTTGGCTGCCCGAATCAAACACACCAGAAATAACCCCAAGCTCTCCCTCATTACTATCAATTACCTTAAATCCAATAAGTTCATGAAAATAATAACCCCCCTCGAGTTCGGGCAGAAAATCTAGTGGGAGGTAAAGCTTTGCTCCTTTAAAGCCTTTGGCTTGTTCAATGGAATCAATCTCTTCAAACTTACTAATGGCTTTTGCACCATTGAGCTGAAACCGCTCCATAAAAAAAGGAACCAGCTTTTTGTTGATTTCAACAAAAACTGATTCCAATTCACTGTACTCTTGAGGGTTGTCGGCATCTATAACCAGCACCAACTCTCCTTTAAGCCCATGCGTTTTGAGTATATACCCCAATTGGAAGCATGACTCAAAGTTCATAACTTAACTTATTCTGCTTTTTTTTCTTCTTCCTTTGGCGCTTCTTCCGCTACTGGGGCTTTTTCTTTAGCTTCGGCAACAGGAGCTTCTACTTTCGTTTCTTCCGCTGGAGTTTCCTCTTTTGCTTCAGTAGCTGGTACTTCTTCAGCTACTTCTTCTACCGCTGGCTCAGCCTCAGCTTTCGCAGCAGCCTCAGCCGCTTCTACAGCAGCAATAGCATCTGTAGCTTTCTTATTAATAGCTTCTGTACGTGCTTCTTTTACTTTCGTTTCAGCATCCATTCTAGCTTTAGCCTTCGTAGCTTCTTCTGCAGAAAGTCCATCAAGTTTAGCCTGAACTTTTGCTTCTTTTTCTTTTAACCACTCGGCAAAACGTTTATCAGCAACTTCTTGCGTAATTGCTCCTTTGTTAACTCCTACCTGCAAGTGTTTTTTCATCATCACCCCTTTGTAGGCTAAAATTGCTCTTGTGGTGTCGGTTGGTTGTGCCCCGTCCATTACCCATTTAAGGGCACTTTCTTCGTTTAATACGATGGTTGCTGGGTTAGTATTAGGGTTGTAGTTTCCTAATTTTTCGATGAAGCGACCATCTCTTGGTGCTCTTACATCAGCTACTACGATGTCGTACATCGCATGTGCTTTTCTGCCTCTACGGGCTAATCTAATTTTAACTGCCATAACTATATTTAGTTTCTCGTGCGGATCACGTCCGCATTTTTTGTTAAATGAGGTGCAAAAGTAATTGATTGAAGGCTAAAAGCAAGAAGATTAAGAACATTAAGCTTCATTCTTTTTCTTCTCCTATTTCATTTTCGTTTTGAGCAAAATCTTTGGGCGTTGGCAGTTCGTTTATGTTGTTAATACCAAAATAATCCATAAATTGGGGAGAAGTGCCATAGAGAATTGGGCGACCCACGGTTTCGGCTTTGCCTTTAATTTCGATAAGCCCTTTTTCGAGTAATCGATTTACCGAGTAATCGCAATTTACGCCTCTTATTTGCTCCATGTCTAACCGGGTTACAGGTTGCTTGTAGGCTATAATCGAGAGCGTTTCCAAGGCAGAAGTGGACAGCCTTCGCTTTGATTGCTGCTTAAGCATAATACCTATACTTGCTTGATACGCTGGTTTTGTTAAAAATTGATAGCCTCCTCCTGATTTTACCAACTCAAATGAAAATTCCTCCTGCTTAAATTTTGCTTCTAACTTTGTAATTGCAGCAGCAACATCTTTGGCAGGCACATTTGCCTCAAACATTTCGGTTAAGCAATTAATAATTTCCGTTTCCTTCAAAGGGCTAGGTGCACAAAAAACAAGCGCTTCAATATGATTTTGAAGGAAATTCAATTATTTCTTTTCGTTTAGCTTAGCATCAATCGAAAGCGTGGTATGAGGCACTGCCCTTAATCTATCTTTCGAAATAAGTTTGCCAGTTTCTCTACAAACACCATAAGTGCCGTTTTTAATACGGATTAAAGCATTTTCGAGGTTGTTAATAAATTTTTGTTGCCGAACGGCTAACTGGTTTAGATTCTCTTTTTCGGCCGTATCTGCTCCATCTTCTAGCACTTTAGAAGTGGCGGCTGTGGCATCTGTTCCCGAATCTCCACTTTTGCTCAAAGAACTTTTTAGAATTTTTAATTCGTTTTCAGCAGTTTCTATTTTAGAATTAATTAATTCTTCAAATTCTTTCAGTTCAGCACCTGAATACCTGTTTTTTGCTACGCTATTACTCATAATCACGAATTTAAATTTTTGAAAAGTTAGTTATGGTAAATTTGTTAGGTTACAATAACTATTTATTAATGCGAATAAAATCACTTCAAGTCATATATCAAAGTAACCTATTTTTTTTGTTTCTTTGCTTTACAAAAAAACACTGTACCATTATGCGTTTATTTAAACAAATATTCACTGTAATTATTCTTGGCACGGCTCTTCTTGGGTGTAATAATAACGATGAAAACAAACAAATTGTTGACATTCAAGTTAAATCTACTAATAAGATTGGCCCCATTACCCTTGTAATACATGGAGGAGCGGGTACTATTTTAAAAGAAAATATGACTGCCGAAATGGAAAAAGCGTATCGTGAAAAACTGAACGAGGCCTTACAGGTTGGTTACAAAATGCTAGAAAATGGCGGAACAAGTATGGAGGCCGTAATAGCCTCCATACAAGTGATGGAAAAATCGCCCCTTTTTAATTCAGGTGTTGGAGCAGTTTACACCCACGAAGGCAGGAATGAATTAGATGCTTCGGTGATGGATGGCCATACGGGCAAGGCAGGAGCAGTAGCAGGTGTTACCACCATTAAAAGCCCCATACGTGCAGCATTAGAAGTAATGAACAATTCGCCACACGTAATGATGTCGGGGCCAGGAGCAGAGGAATTTGCCAAAGAACAAGGCTTAGAAATGGTAGATAACGCTTATTTTGGCACCAAACGTAGGAAAAAGGCATTGGAAAAAGCCCTTGAAAAGGAGGCGGAACAAACAAGTGATTTATTACAATACCAAGATTGGAAATATGGCACGGTTGGAGCCGTTGCATTAGATAAAGCGGGTAATATTGCTGCGGGCACCTCTACAGGTGGCATGACCAATAAACGCTATGGCCGTATTGGTGATTCGCCTATAATTGGAGCAGGCACTTTTGCCGAAAATAGTAGTTGTGGGGTATCTGCCACTGGGCATGGCGAATATTTTATAAGAAATGCAGTAGCCTATGATATTGCAGCACGAATGAAATATTTACATACATCAGTAGAACAATCCGCCCGAAAAGTAATACAGGAAAAGTTGGTTAAAAAAGGGGGTTCTGGTGGTGTAATTTGTTTAGATAGGGAAGGAAACATAGCTATGGAGTTTAATACACCTGGCATGTACAGAGGGTTTATGCAGGACGGCAAAGCCCATGTATTTATTTATAAAAACTAAGAGTTGATTTACACTTGCCTTTCCAATTTAAAATTAAGTTTCGTTTTTTCTCCATTTCTAATCACAACCAATCTAATGGATTTGTTGGCTTTTCGGTTAATTAAACCAAGTACTTCGTTTAGCTTTATCCCTTTGGTGTAATGGCCGTTTATTGTTATTATTTCGTCACCAACTTTAACCCCCGCTCGTTCAGCCGCACAACCGCTACGTACTTCAACAATTTCGTAAGAGTTAAGCCTTAGCCCTTTAGCTCTTATAATGAGCCCACTTAAGTTATATTCAAATGGGTTTTTGTATGTCTTTCCTTTTTTTAAATATATTTTTTCGTTAATGTAATCAAAAACAACGGTAAACCTTGTTAAGAGGCCTCCTCCAAATGTGCCATTTCTTGATGATTTGTAGGTGTTGGTATTATAGTCTGATGAATCAGGGAATGTGGTAATTACTTCTTTAAAACTAAAGGGAGGAAGCGCTATTTTATCAATACGCGCAATATGGCCAAACAATTCTCCCCCAAGCCCCCTACCTAAATGGCTATAAATAGAAGGCTGAGGAATATAATATGCAGGGTCTGAGTTTGCATCAATTAATAAAGAGTGGCTTGCCCCTGTATCAACCATAAATTTGCCTTTAAAAACTGAAGAATCGTTTAATGAAAAACTACCATACATATAGGGTTTAGTGTCAATAATTTCCAAATCAAAAGCGGAAAATCGTTTTTTGACTTTATAATGAGAAGGCTTATAAAAAGTAACTATTTTCTTTGAATAATTAATTTTAACAATAAATCGACTAAATAATTCGTACCCTAAAATGCCGTGCACACTGGTTCCCAAATAATTTTTGAGCTGCAACAGGTCTTCTTCAAGCACAATTAGTGCATGTCCTCGACCTACCAGTCCACTAATTTCGAGCGTAACGTTATTCGTTACGTAGGCATCAATTAGCTTTTCGCCCCCTACACCAGGTATTGTAATTTTGCGGGAGTAGGTAAGGTTTAGTAAGTCTGTAAATGTTTTTTCAGTAAGTATGGTGGTTCTTATACCTGTATCAAGAATAAGTTTTAACGGGATGGCATTATTTAACAGTACTTTAATAATAATTAGGTTATTGTTTAGCTCAAAAGGGACGCTTAGTTTATCAACTCCGTCTGGCAGCACAAACCCCAATTTTATAGTTGTAAGGGTATCTTTTGGCTGAATGTTTGCATATATTTTAGTTTGCCAGTTAATTAGCAAAAATAATAAGGCTCCCAAAAAGATATTTTTTATCATAAAAGTATATAATTGCTAAAAAATTAAGAATTAAAATATAATTGTAATAATTTCAAGCACTAAAATACGAAGCGGCAAACAGATACAACTAGTTATTAAAGTTATAATATTCTAATAAATATGACTTATGTCAGTTTTTGTAGATGTTTACTAATTTAAATTTGCCACTTGGTTTTAACGCACTAATTTATAATATAAACTTATGAGTATTGAAAAGTTTAGCTATGACAATAAAATTGTTAAATATTTTATCATAGCAACCGTAGTTTTTGGTATTGTAGGAATGTTGGTTGGCTTAACCATTGCCACTCAAATATTCTATCCAGCAGCCAATTTTAACATTTCATTTTTAACCTTTGGCAGGCTAAGGCCACTACATACCAATGCCATTATTTTTGCTTTTGTTGGCAACGCCATGTTTGCAGGTATTTACTACTCCTTACAGCGTTTGTTAAAAGCAAGAATGTTTAATGATACACTAAGCTGGATTCACTTTTGGGGCTGGCAAGCCATTATTGCAGCAGCAGCCATTACCTTACCAATGGGTTATACTACCTCCAAAGAGTATGCCGAGTTAGAATGGCCCATTGATATTGCCATTACCCTTATTTGGGTAGTGTTTGGCATCAATATGATTGGCACCATTATTAAGCGTAGAGAGCGGCATATGTATGTAGCTATTTGGTTTTACATAGCCACATTTGTTACCGTAGCGGTGCTTCATATTGTTAACTCCATGGAGTTGCCTGTATCGTTGTTTAAAAGCTACTCTGTATATGCGGGCGTGCAAGATGCTTTGGTACAATGGTGGTATGGTCATAATGCAGTAGCATTCTTTTTAACCACTCCTTTTTTGGGTATTATGTATTATTACCTACCCAAAGCAGCCAACCGGCCTGTGTTTTCGTATAAACTTTCAATCATACATTTCTGGTCGCTTATATTTTTGTATATATGGGCTGGGCCTCACCACTTACTTTATACCTCACTGCCTAACTGGGCACAAACCCTAGGTACTGTATTTTCATTAATGCTAATAGCCCCCTCTTGGGGTGGCATGCTTAATGGGCTAATGACACTTAGAGGAGCTTGGGACAGAGTGCGTGAAGATGCGGTGCTAAAATTCTTTGTAGTGGCTATTACCGCCTATGGAATGTCAACTTTTGAAGGACCAATGCTTTCATTAAAAAACTTTAATGCCATTACACACTTTACCGATTGGATTATTGCCCACGTACATATTGGTGGTTTAGGCTGGAATGGCTTTATGATTTTTGGAATGCTGTACTGGTTAGTGCCACGTATGTGGGGTACTAAGTTACATTCAGCAAAGGCAGCTAATCTGCATTTTTGGATAGGCACGCTAGGAATTATTGTGTATGCTTTGCCTTTATACTGGGGTGGGGTGGTACAAAGTTTAATGTGGAAACAATTTACACCAGATGGTTTCTTGCAGTATGCTAACTTTTTAGAAACGGTAACCAAAATATTGCCGTTCTATATGCTGCGTGCAGTAGGCGGCACATTATACTTTACAGGCGTAATTATAATGGTGTTTAACCTTATGAAAACGGCTAAACAAGGCAATTTTATTGCCAACGAAGATGCTGAAGCTCCGGCACTTGAAAAAATATCGGTAAAGGGGGGCACATTCCATGCAGCCTTAGAAAGAAAGCCCATTCAGTTTACCATTTTAGCATTGGTAGCTATTTTAATTGGTGGAGCTTTCGAACTTATACCTACTTATATGATTAAATCGAATATACCAACCATTGCCAGTGTTAAACCTTATACTCCCCTTGAATTGCAAGGTAGAGACCTTTACATTAGAGAGGGCTGCGTAGGTTGTCACTCTCAAATGATAAGGCCGTTTAGGAGTGAAACTGAACGCTATGGAGAATACTCTAAAGCTGGCGAATTTGTATATGACCACCCATTTTTATGGGGTAGCCGTAGAACTGGCCCAGATTTACATAGAACAGGACTAGGCAATAAAAACGCAAAACCAAACTCGTGGCATTACACGCATATGTACGACCCTCGCATTACATCACCAGGGTCGATTATGCCACGTTATTTATGGCTGCACGAAAACACGCTTGATATCAGCACAACTGCTGCTAAGATTGAGGCTATGCAAACTTTAGGCGTTCCTTACCCTGAAGGATATGCGGCTAAGGCTAACGATGATCTTAAAAAACAAGCAGAGGCAATTGCTGCCGACCTTAATTCTGGAGATATTGAAACCAGCAGCGATAAAGAAATTATAGCATTAATTGCTTATTTACAGCGATTAGGTACTGACATTAACGGAGAAAAATAAAATGTTTAAGCATTATTTTGAAGGAATAGAAAATATAGCCGTGGGGCCAATCATCTCATTAGTTATATTTTTTGTTTTTTTTATTGTTCTTCTTTATTGGGTATTTAAAGCTGACAAAGGTTTTATAAAAAAAATGAAAGATATGCCACTTAATGATAGTACAGTAGGCAATCAAAATTCACAAGAAAAAAAATAAACAAATGAAAATTCACAACCCATTCAAATTTGCTCGCAAAAATGCGTATTGGGCAATTACTTTGGTGTTTATACTCACAGCCTTAGGCAGCAATGCCCAAACAGATGGAAATACAGGCATAATGATGTCTGTTGTAGGTCTTGTAGCAGTAATTGCAGTGCTTGTACTCTTAGTGGCTATTTATGCGCTTCAAGTAATAAACAAGCTCGAGAAAAAACAACCAGCTGGAAGCAAAGATGAAGATAGTTTATGGTCTCGATTTTTAGAAATTGTTAATAATAGAGCACCAGAAGAAAAGGAAGCAGATATTTTATTAGATCATAATTACGATGGCATAAGAGAGCTAGATAACCACTTACCCCCTTGGTGGAAATGGTTATTTTACATTACCATTATTTGGGGCGTTGTTTATTTAATTGGCCATCACTTTACGGGTTGGTTTCCATTGCAAGAAGAAGAATATGCTATTGCGATGGCAGAGGCCAATGCAGCCAAACAAGCAAACCAAACTGCAAATGCAGAAGCAGGGGGTTTTGATGAATCTAAGCTAGAGTACACGGCTGATGCCGCTATGATTGAAGCAGGAAAGAAAACGTTTGCTCGTAACTGTGTTGCCTGCCACGGAGCGGCAGGAGGAGGTAATACCATTGGTCCTAACCTAACAGATAACTATTGGTTACATGGCGGAGGAATAAAAAACGTGTTCGGTGTTATTGTAAATGGTGTACCAGACAAAGGGATGATTTCGTGGAAATCGCAATTATCCCCAACTGATATTCGAGATGTTGCAACCTATATATTATCTCTTGCAGGCTCTAACCCTGCCGGAGCAAAAGAACCACAAGGAAAACTCTACGAAGAATCGGAAGCAACCGGGGAGGACAACTCACAAACAACTGAACCTGAAGGCGAAGCCGCTTTAGAAGAACCCATTGTTGATGTTGGAGGAGGGAAAGGAATATATGCCAATAACTGTGTTGCTTGCCATTTAGCAGATGGAGGAGGAGTTGTAGGTTTGGGCCCTAACCTAACAGATAAGTATTGGAAAAACTCTAATGGCAGTAAAGAAGGAATTAAAAAAACCATTGTAGAAGGTGTTACAGGAACTGCTATGATAGCTTGGAGTGCGCTTTTAACTAAAGAAGAAATTGAAGATGTAACCAATTATTTGCTATCATTAAAAGGAACAACTCCTGCAAACCCTAAAGAACCAGAAGGAGACTTGTACGAGTAATTTTTTAAACACAATGTTGTGGAGGATTTATATGAGTATGATGAACAGTTTCGCAATAGCATAGGAACTGTTGATAAAGAAGGGAAGAGACTTTGGGTATATCCTAAAAAACCCAAAGGAAAATTTTACACAAAACGAGGCATTGTTGCAATCCTATTACTAGGGCTACTTTTTAGTGGCCCTTTTATCAAAATAGGAGGGCAGCCCCTTTTGCTTTTTAATTTTTTTGAACGAAAGTTTGTGCTGTTTGGCATTCCTTTTTGGCCACAGGATTTTTATCTTTTTGGACTAGCCACCATTACGCTGTTTGTATTTATTATATTATTTACAGTGGTATTTGGCCGTGTTTGGTGCGGGTGGGCTTGCCCCCAAACTATATTTATGGAACTGGTGTTTCGTAAAATCGAATATTGGATTGATGGTGATGCCAAACAACAAAGGAAGCTAAGTGAGGCCCCTTGGAACGCATCTAAAGTAACCAAAAGAATTGCTAAATATTCCATTTTTATGGCTATTTCAATTCTAATTGCCCATACATTAATGGCCTACCTTATTGGTATCGAAGGCGTAATTGACATCGTAACCTCCTCTCCGTTCGAAAATTGGAGTGGCTTTTTAGGAACCATGTTTTTTACAGGTACTTTCTTTTGGGTATTTGCCTATTTTAGAGAGCAGGCATGTATTGCCGTTTGCCCCTATGGCAGGCTTCAAGGGGTACTTATGAATAAAGACTCCATAGCAGTTAGCTATGATTTTAAGAGAGGAGAGCCAAAAGGGAAAATTAAAAAAGGGGCGAGGCAAGAAAAAAAAGGAGACTGTATAGATTGTAAACTTTGTGTACACGTTTGCCCTACAGGAATTGATATTAGAAATGGTTCTCAATTAGAATGCGTAAACTGTACGGCCTGCATAGATGTATGCGATGAAGTAATGCTTAAAATTGATAAACCTACAGGATTAATACGTTTAGCCTCGTATAATAATATTATAGAAGGCACTAAAAAAATATTTACAACACGCGTAGTTGGTTATACCATTGTATTAGGGATTTTAATTGTGGCACTTACAATATTACTTACCAACCGTTCGGATATTGGTGCCACAGCCTTGCGAGTACCAGGGCAATTATATCAAAAAACAGAAACCGGTGATATTCAAAATTTAATTAATATACTATTTATTAATAAGAGTTTTGAGCCTGTTGATTTGGAAGTTAACATACGCAATTTTCCAACAGCGACTATTAAACAAGTGGGCAAAACAGCCATTCATCTCAACTCAAATAGTACCTTTGAGGCTGTGTTTTTTGTGGTAATTCCAAAAAGTGATTTGCACAATGCTAAAACACCGCTAATTATTGATGTTTATAAAAAGGGAGAGTTAGTGCACACCACTAAAACCAATTTTTTAGGACCTTTTAATTTAAAATAAATGAACTGGGGAAAAGGCATTTTTATATTTTACAGCCTATTTGTTGTGGCTATTTTATCGGTTGTTTATTTCTCTTTTACGCAAGAGGTAAACTTGGTGGCCGAAGATTATTATAAACAAGAGATTGCATACGAGGATCAAATTATTAGAATCCAAAATGCCGATAAATTGGCAAACAAACCTACCATAATTTTAAAGAATAACTTTATTGAGCTTGCGTTTCCAAAAGAAATTACGCCAAAAGGAAGCATATTGCTTTTTCGTCCGTCTGATTCATCGAAAGACAGGAGGATTCCAATCGCATTGGGTGTAAATGGAACACAGCAAATAGACTTTTCTACCCAACAACAGGGCAAATGGATTGCTAAACTGCTGTGGAGCGATGGTTCAAAAGAGTATTATCAAGAGATTGACCTTTATAAAAATTAGGAAATTATGTTGTGGAGTGCATTTTTGATGGGCTTTTTGGGAAGCTTTCATTGTATTGGTATGTGTGGCCCAATTGCTCTTTCCTTGCCAGAGAGAGGCGTTGGGTATAAATTACTCTATAATATAGGGAGAACACTAACTTACACCTTGCTAGGTCTTGTGGTAGGTCTTGTGGGGCAAGGAGCTGCCTTTGCAGGGTTGCAGCAGTCGCTGTCAATAGCGGTTGGGGTGTTAATGCTCATTATTGTAATATTTACTAGGTATAAGCACTTTGATTTACCAAGTACCAATGTACTAAATTCGATTTATACAAAAGTTAAATCTAAACTAGGGTCTTTATTTAAAAGCAAATCAGTAATTGCTCCACTATTTATTGGTATCTTAAACGGCCTCTTGCCTTGTGGGTTAGTATATGCTGCATTATTTACTGCACTTTCAATGGGTTCGTTGCAGGCTAGTGGTTATTATATGTTCTTTTTTGGAGTAGGAACCCTCCCAATGATGCTTGGCTTAGGTATATTTTCAGGATTTATCACACCTTTATTTCGCACCAAGCTAAATAAAGCTGTACCGTATTTTTTAGCTATAGTTGCTATATTACTTATTTTAAGAGGGATGAATTTAGGAATTCCTTATGTTAGTCCTAAAATTGATGGAACAGGCGAAATGACACATATGAATCACTCTATGTAGTGTTACGCTTGTCTAAAAAAAGACTCATAGCCCACGGGTTAAACCTATGAGTCTTTTTACAATGTACACAAATGGTTTTAACCATTTTAGGTTGTTTCTAGGCCATTAAGCTTTAAAAATGCTTCATATTCCTCTTGAAATGATTTTTTTGAATGGTGCTGCTTTTGACTTTTTATGTACTGAAATACTTTTTCTAGTTGAGACTCACTTACAGAATAGGCAGCATAGCCTGTTTGCCAAGTAAATTTTTCAGAAATTAACCCCTCTGCATTTATATAATGGGAAGTACTTCCTTTTACCTGCTTTATCACCTCTGAAACCGATTTTCGTGGATTTAATAGAAACAAACAATGAATATGGTCGGGCATTCCATTTATTATTCTTACAGGGCAACCTATTTCTTTTAGCTGATTACGCATAAAGTCATACACACTTGATTCAATTTTGGGAAGAATCAGGGGTTTGCGCTCCTTGGTTGCCCATATTGTATGCAACCATATTTTATTGAATGAATGTGGCATATTATTCTACTTTATAAAACCGTTAAAACGGTTGTTTCTGTTCTGCATGGCACCATAGCCCACGGTTTAAACCGTGGGCTATGGTAAATTTATAATGTACACAAATGGTTTTAACCATTTTAGGGCGTTTTTCTTATAGGTATTCCTTGGGTATGTAGTTCTTTTTTTAATTGCGGAATGGTAATTTGGTTAAAGTGAAACTTTATAAAACCGTTAAAACGGTTGTTTCTGTTCTGTATGGCACCATAGCCCACGGTTTAAACCGTGGGCTATGGTAAATTTATAATGTACACAAATGGTTTTAACCATTTCAGGGCGTTTTTCTTATCGCAATTCCTTGGGTATGTAGTTCTTTTTTTAATTGTGGAATGGTAATTTGGTTAAAGTGAAATACACTGGCCGCTAATGCTGCATCTGCTCCCGAAGTGCGAAAGGTTTCGGTAAAATGTGCTATTTCACCTGCCCCTCCCGATGCGATAATGGGCACATTTACGGTTTTAGAGAGCTGTAATAATGCTTTATTGGCAAACCCTTGCTTAGTGCCATCATTATCCATGGAGGTAAATAGTATTTCGCCTGCTCCAAGTTTTACTACTTCTTTTGCCCACGTAAACAAATTAAGAGAAGTAGGTTTGGCTCCGCCAACCGAATAAACCCGCCAAGTGTCATCCACTTTTTTGGCATCAATGGCAACTACTACACATTGGCCACCAAAAGCCTCAGAAAGCTCTTTAATCAATGTTGGGTTTCGAATAGCCGCAGAATTTATGCTTATTTTATCAGCACCAGCTAGCAGCAAGGTGCGTGCTTCTGCTACGGAGGCAATTCCTCCGCCTACCGTAAAAGGGATATTTATTTTTTGGGCAATTTTGCGCACTAGGGCAGCAAATGTTTTTCGCTTTTCAGCGGTGGCCGAAATGTCTAAAAACACCAATTCATCTGCTCCTTGGTCAGAGTAATAGGATGCCAATTCCACAGGGTCGCCCGCATCTACTAAGTTTTTAAAATTGATACCCTTTACGGTTCTGCCCTCTTTTATATCGAGGCATGGGATGATGCGTTTAGTTAACATAGGTTTCTAATTGTTTTAGGGTAATTTTATTTTCATAAATGGCTTTGCCTATAATAGCACCTTCCAGCCCAATAGATGCTAGCTCATCTAATTCTTGCAGCGTTGTTACCCCTCCACTGGCAATCAGTTTTAAAGAAGGGAATACATCTAGTAATTGGGCATACAGCGCAATGGAACTACCTTCAAGCATTCCATCTTTGCTAATATCGGTACAAATAACGGATTGAATGCCTTTGGACAAATATGACTTTAAGTAGGCATTAAGGTCGATTTGGGTCGATTCTTGCCAGCCGTTAATGGCAATTTTCTGATTATTTACATCTGCTCCCAGAATAATTTTATCAGCACCAAAATTAGATATCCATTCATATACTAAGTCAGGGTTTTTAGCCGCAATGCTACCCACAGTTATTTGGCTTGCGCCAAGTTCAAAAGCTTCTTTTGCCGATGCCTCGGTTTTAATTCCGCCTCCAAAATCAATCTTTAAATTGGTGTTGGATACGATTTTTTCGAGCACTTTCCCGTTTTGGATTGAGTTGGATTTTGCGCCATCTAAATCTACCAAATGCAAGTACTTTATGCCAATATCTTCAAACGATTTGGCGGTTTCCAGCGGGTCTTCGTTGTAAATTTTTTTGGTGCTGTAATCTCCTTTGGTTAGGCGAACACATTTACCGTTTATGATGTCGATGGCAGGTATGATTCTCATAAGAAGTTAAGGGTTATTAAGTTATTGGTTAATGGTTATTAAGTTATTGGTTAAGGGTTATTAAGTTAATGGTTAATGGTTATTAAGTTAATGGTTAGAAAATTGCGAAGGATTTGCTCTCCGGCATCTCCACTTTTTTCGGGGTGAAACTGGCATCCATAAAAATTAGCCTTTTGCAAAGCCGCTGAAAACGGAATCCCATAATTGGTTTCGGCAATGGTTGACTCACCAATATTTGCAAAATAACTATGCACAAAATATAGATACGCATCACTGGGCGCCTCCTTAAAAAGAGCACCTTGTGCATTATCAATTTTGTTCCACCCCATATGAGGCACTTTTTGGGTAGCTAAAAACTTTCGAACATCCACCGAAAAAATACCTAACCCGTTGGCATTATTTTCTTCTAAATAATTGCACATTAATTGCATCCCCAAACATATTCCTAACACTGGTTGGGTTAAGGTTGGTATGAGCGTATCAAGGCCTTTTTCTTGGAGGGCTTTCAACGCAGGGGTTGCGTGCCCAACTCCCGGAAAAATCACTTTATCGGCCTTTGCAATTTGAGTGGCATCACTGGTAAGCTGTGCTTTAACGCCCAATCTTTCCAACGCAAACTGCACCGACTGGATATTACCAGCTCCGTAATCTATAATTACTACTTGTTGGCTCATAGCATTCCTTTAGTTGAGGGTAAAAACATTTTTTCTGGGTCTTGCTTTACAGCCATCTTTATGGCCTTGCCAAAGGCTTTAAAAATACCTTCAATTTTGTGGTGTTCGTTTGTGCCTTCGGCTTTAATATTAAGGTTGCATTTGGCTGCATCCGAAAAAGATTTAAAAAAGTGGAAGAACATTTCTGTGGGCATTTTTCCCACCATTTCTCGTTTAAAATCAGCTTGCCACTCAATCCAATTTCTTCCCCCAAAATCGAGCGCTACTTGGCAAAGGCAATCGTCCATTGGCAGGCAGAACCCGTAACGTTCTACTCCTAATTTATTTCCTAGCCCAGATTGAATGGCTTCGCCCAAGGCCAAGGCAGTATCTTCAATGGTGTGATGCTCATCCACTTCTAAATCGCCTTGCACGGTTAACTCAATATCCATTAAACCGTGCTTGGCAATTTGGGTGAGCATATGATCGAAAAAAGCAATGCCAGTTGAAATATTCGCTTGCCCAGATCCGTTGAGATTTACCATAACCTGAATTTGCGTTTCTGCTGTATTACGAGTTACGGATGCCGTTCGGGCAGCCTTGGTTAACAACTCGTAAATGGATTGCCAATTTTGTGTGGTAAGCGCAATGCTATTTTTAAATTCATCATAGCCTTTAATGTTTTTATCAGCCATTAAAATGGCCTTTGCTCCTAGGTTTTTAGCCAGCTCAACATCTGTGATTCGGTCGCCAATGACAAAAGAATTTTCCAAATCGTAATTTCCATTGATGTATTCGGTTAGCATTCCCGTGCGAGGCTTGCGTGTTGGCGCATTGTCTTCGGGTAGGCTTCGGTCAATTTTTATCGCATCAAATTCTACCCCCTCATTTTTAAAGGCTTGTATAATTTTATCTTGTGCTGGCCAAAAAGTTTCTTCAGGAAAAGAGTTGGTTCCTAACCCATCTTGATTGGTAACCATTACAAGCTCATAACCTAGCTTGGCAATTTTAGCCATCCATTGAAATACACCTGGATAAAAGGCCAGTTTCTCCAACGAGTCTAATTGGTAATCTTCAGGCGGCTCTATTACCAAGGTGCCATCCCGATCAATAAATAATGCTTTTTTCATCTGTTTTTCATTTGATAACTAAGTGGTATAAATGTTCCGTTTTGTCACGATTTTTTCTTGCTACGCTTAAAAAATCACGCCAAAACTGTTTGTTGCTTTTTTTCTGTAACCCCGCACTCCGCTGCGCTTCATACGGGGTTACAGATTTATCGCCCCGATGGGGCTTTGAACTCCTCTTCTTTTGTATCTTAAAATCAATCATAGTTTATTGATTGCAGAATTTTGATGAGTACCTTATTCTCTTGAAGGATTCCTACCGAAATGCGTAAGCAATTTGTACAGCCTTTTGCCTTTGAGAAGTTGCGCAAAATAATTCCTTTAGAAGCTAAGCGATCATACACCTTTTGCGCATTCGTAAATTGTACTAGAAAAAAATTGGCATCAGAAGGGTAGAGTTTTGTAACGATTTTTAATGATTTGAGAGCTACTTCCAACAGTATTTTTTCTCGTTTAATGCTTTGCACATCTCGTTTAAAGGTGGCTGCATTTGACAGCACTTCAATGGCTTTTTGCTGCGAAAGCGTATTGATATTATACGGTAAACGTATTTTATCCAAATTGGAAGCAATTTCTTTCGAAGAAAAACTCATCCCTAATCGAATACCAGCCTGTGCCCACGCTTTTGACAGTGTTTGGGTAATAATTAAATTAGGATAT
>JALSJD010000137.1 GCA_026989535.1 Cyclobacteriaceae bacterium | reverse complement strand
TTGCTACGCTTTTCTTTGAGGTAATCAATAAGCGGTTGGCATACAGCTTGTCTTTCTTTGGAGAGCTGCTGCTCACGCAAAGTGTTAATGGTATTTACTAACGCTGGATGTAGGGTAGTAATCATGTGGTTTTCCTTATAGCTGTCAGGCAGGCTTCGTGCCTCGCAAGGATGTATTTAACAACACCCCGTTTTTGGTTCGCAACTTTCTGCCTGAATATCAACCAATGGTTTAAGTGCTTTTACGCCTGGTTTTTTAGCATATACCGAAATGCTAAAAATACCTGTGTTGCCTTTATTAAAAGTTGCTACCTCACTCTCTGATAAGTACTTTGAAAGAATATCATCAGGAATTACAATGGGTTTTACTTTTTGAACTGTAATTTCTTTAAATCCAGCTTTTTTAATTTGCTCAAGGTAATCTTCTTTTTGAATAGCACCCGCCACACAACCTGCATACATTTCTGCATCTGCTTTTAAGGCGGTTGGTAGTTGGCCTTCCAATACAATATCCGAAATACTAAAATGACCTCCTGGTTTTAGTGCTCTAAAGATCTCTTTAATTACTTTTGGTTTATTGGGCACTAAGTTGAGTACGCAATTACTAACAATTACATCAGCTATGGCATCAGCTACGGGCATATTATCGATATCACCTTCTCTAAACTCTACATTATTAAAGCCTAATTTATCGGCATTAATACGAGCTTTATTTATCATTTTAGGGGTAAAGTCGATGCCAATTACCTTGCCTTCTGCACCTGTTTCGTGGCGTGCTACAAAGCAATCGTTACCAGCTCCTGAACCTAGGTCAATTACGGTATCTCCTCTCGAAATTTTAGCAAATTGAGTGGGTAAACCACAGCCTAAGCCTAAGTCGGCATCAGAAACGTATCCTTCTACTGCTGAATAATCATCCATCATTATATTATACACCTTGTTTGATGGGGTAGTGGCTCCACAGCACGATGCGGCATTTACGGCTTTGTCTTGCTCCGCAATTTTTCCGTAGCGTTCTTTAACAACTTCTTTTAATTGATCTTCGGTATTCATAGTTTTATTATTTTATAATTAGCAACAGCTAAGTGGGTTTTTAAATTGGGTAAATATGTTATTAAATTGGCTTTGTATTTCGTTCCAGCGTGTGGGATTAATACAATAGCTTACGCTTACGCCTTCGATAGTGCCTTGAATAATCCCAATTTCTTTTAGCTCTTTTAAATGCTGGCTAATGGTAGGTTGAGCTAAACCAAGTTCTTGTACCAAGTCTCCATTAACACAGGCATTGGCCTTTAATAAATATTGAATAATGGCCACTCTTGCAGGATGTGCAAAGGCTTTGGCCGCCTTGGCCATGTCATTTTGCTCTTCTGTAAATAAGTCAGTTTTTGTTACACCCATTGCTTTTAATATTATATTGCAATATTACGATAAACAGAGTGAATAAAAAAGGGTTTAATTTATAAATTCAGCCTTAGTCTTGATGAATAAGATCTTTGCCAGAGCAGAAGCTTAGTTCCGGTTGGATATTAAAATGATGTATATTGAAGTCCTTCAAAATGGATTCTATAGAAGCTAATTTTTTCTCAAATTGCGTGATTTTTATATCTTCATAAAAATCAATATGGGCTTCCAGCATAATTTCCTTATCATTTAATTGCCAAATATGCAGATGATGCACATTTTTAATGCCATCTAGCTCACATATCTTTTGCTCTATTTTTTTAATATCTACTGATTTTGGGGCATACTGCATTATTATTTTTACCGATTCGGCAAACAGAGACCAACTACTGTAAATAAGGTAAACGGCAATGCCCAGAGATATTACTGGGTCGAACCAATACCAAGCCCAATATTTAATGGCAAAACCTCCCAGTAGCACGGCTATGGATGTAAGCATATCGGTAAAAAGATGTAAATAAGCAGAGCGCATATTCATACTTTCTTTGGCTTCTTTTTTAAGAAGAAGTACACTTAACCCATTAAGCAAAATGCTTAATCCTGCAAGGTAAATAACTAGAGTTCCTTTTATTTCTACTGGATTAAATAGTCTTTCGGTAGCACCAATAATTAAGGCTACAGAAATCCCCAGCAGGGTTGCCGAGTTAATAAAACTAGCCATAATTTCGGCTCTTCTCAAACCAAATGTGCGTTCTATAGTACTTTTTTTGGCAGATAGTTTTTGAGCAATATAGCTAATCAACAAGGCCAATACATCACTAAAATTATGTGTCGCATCAGAAAGCAAAGCCATAGAGCCCGAAATAATACCTCCTATAATTTGGGCAATTGTTATACCTATGTTTAAAAGAATAGTAATGCCAATATTCTTTGTTCCTGAATTGTGCTGATGTTGATGTGCCATTTTAAGGACTCAAATGAGAGAGGGGTTAGAATTGGCAATTTAGGCAATAACCTGAATTTGGGATAAAGAATGTAGGTTTTTTTTACGGACAGACGCTCTTCTTATTATAGCATTAGGCACAAAATTAAGCCCCTTATGTTGAAGGGGGGATTTATAAAAGATGAAAGTTTTCAATAAATCATAAATTATTTTCTTAATTTCATTAAACTTTAATTTATTAAAGGCGTTATTATTGCAAGGTAAAGCATTGAAAAAACTACTTTCCATATCGCTTGCAGCACTATTAATGGTATCTACCATTGGTGTAACGGTACATAAGCACTACTGTGATGATGTACTTATTGCCTCCTCAATTTTTTCTCATGGAGATGAAGATGCCTGTGGTACTGAAATGCCTATGGAGGATGATGCCTGCTCTGATGAGCACACAGAATACAATGTGGATAGCCCCATAGTTTTAATGGCTTTAAATTTTGAATTGACCCCAACTTTTGATTGGGTTGCAGCTTCATTTTTTTTAGTTATTACCATACCAACCAAAGAATTATCAACTCCTAAAATTTATGCGGATGCCAATCCGCCCCCCTCTGAACCTAACATTTATACCAAGGTTCAATCTTTTCTTCTTTAAGTTTTAATTAGAGACACTAATTAGTGTTATCAGACCTTTTTTTGGTCGGCTGGGATATTAATATACTTTAATGTCTTAGAAAACTCTTAATTATTTTATAAAACTTAAAGAAAATGAAAACTTCAATTATAGCATTAGGTACAATTATCACTTTTATTGCAGGAAGCATGTTTATGTCAAGCTGTGGCTCAGGCACTCAAAAAGAAACTGAAACACAAGAACAACATGACATGGAAATGACTGCGAAGGCAAGTTGCCCCATGCACCCAGAAGAAACAGGTAAAGAGGGAGGCAAATGTTCTAAATGTGGAATGGCTTTGGTGCTTAACGAATCTGCCGAGCACTCTCACGAAAATTAATTTTATTAAACTACTCAAGTTATAGGTAATCATTATTCCAGTTTTGGAATAAGTGGGTTTTGCCTTTATTGAGCATTTTGCAACATTTAATTAGAACATATCATGCTAAATAATTTTATAAAATTTTTCCTCGAAAATAAGCTGATTACAGGACTAATTGTCCTAATTTTTATTGGATGGGGAATTTCAGTTGCACCATTTAACTGGAAAATGGACTGGTTTCCGCGCGATCCGGTGCCAGTAGATGCCATACCAGATATTGGCGAAAATCAGCAAATTGTATTTACAACCTGGATGGGTCGTTCACCTCAGGATATTGAGGATCAGATTAGTTACCCGTTAACTACAGCCTTATTAGGAATACCCGGTGTAAAAACCATTCGAAGCAGTTCCATTTTTGGGCTATCAACTATCTACCTCATTTTCGAGGAAGACATCGAATTTTACTGGGGCAGAACACGGATACTCGAAAAACTGAGTTCTCTGCCTGCGGGTACTATACCTACAGAGGTGCAACCTGCACTTGGCCCAGATGCTACAGCGCTGGGGCAAATATTTTGGTACACCCTGGAAGGTAGAAACCCGGAAACCGGTGAGCCTACCGGGGGCTGGGACCCTCAGGAACTAAGAACACTGCAAGACTTTTATATTGGTTATTCTCTAACCTCTGCCAAAGGGGTATCAGAAGTTGCTGCCATTGGTGGGTTTGTTAAAGAATACCAGGTGGATATTGACCCTGATGCCATGCGCGAATACAACGTAACGGTAGCGCAAATAATGAATGCCGTGCGTAAGAGTAACTTAGATGTGGGCGCACGTACCATGGAGTTTAACCGTGCCGAGTATTTGGTTAGGGGGCTCGGTTATATTAAAAACCTTGACGATTTAGAAAAAGCCGTAGTTACCGTGCATGGCAATACACCTATACGTATTAAAGATGTAGCCCATGTTAATTTTGGGCCTGCTACCAGAAGGGGTGGGCTTGATAAAGGGGGTGCAGAAGCTACCGGTGCAGTAGTGGTATCTCGTTATGGGGCAAACCCATTGGAGGTTATTCAAAATGTTAAGAAAAAGATTGAAGAAATTTCCCCTGGCTTACCCTCCAAAACACTAGCCGATGGCACTGTTTCTAAAGTAACCATTGTTCCTTTTTATGATAGGTCAGGGCTCATAAAAGAAACGCTGGGCACATTAGAAGAAGCACTGGAACACGAAATTCTCATTAGCATAATTGTCGTAATTGTGCTTGTAATGAATATTCGGGCATCCATTGTCATTTCAAGTATCCTGCCCATTGCTGTACTTATGACCTTCATTACCATGAAATACTTTGGTGTGGATGCCAATGTGGTAGCCCTTTCAGGAATTGCCATTGCCATAGGGGTCATGATAGATGTGGGAGTAATTTTCGTTGAAAATATCGTCCGGCATCTCGAAATGCCCGAAAATGAGGGAATAAAAGGAGCGGCATTGTTAAAAGTAATTTATGAAGCATCTATAGAAGTAGCCTCTGCTATTATGACGGCTCTGTCCACTACCATCATAAGCTTTTTACCCGTATTTGCCATGGAGGCACAGGAAGGGAAGCTCTTTAAACCACTGGCATTTACAAAAACGTTTGCCTTGCTTGGGTCACTGGTATTAGGTTTAATCCTGATACCCGCTTTGTCGCATACAGTTTTTTCTATCCGGTTCGATAAAGAAAAATCGAAGAAGATATGGGCAGTTGTTATTGCCGGGCTTGGAATCACATTCCTAATCTTTTACTCAAGTGTATTGCCATCCATTGCTTTAGTATTATTTGGGATAAATAATTTCTTTGAATCCAAAATGCCTGAAAAGTACAAAGCATGGACAAACCGCATAAATACTATCGTTATTCTTATGACCATGGTGTATTTCTTAATAAGGGTATGGATGCCGCTAGGGGCACAAAACAGTTTATTTTTAAATTACATCTTTGGCTTGTCCTTAATCTCTACCATTCTGGGCTTTCTTTTATTGATTGTGCATTTCTATCCAGTTATGTTGGCCTGGTGTTTACGGAATAAATGGACATTTTTATCTCTACCAATATTTGTTGTGGTATTTGGTATTACCACGTGGCAGGGATTTAACAAAATGTTTGGTTTTGTTGCCATAGGAGCCAATGCAGTTAGTTGGGATATAAGCCAAACCGATACTTGGAAATATTTAGATGGAAAAATGCCTGGTATTGGCAAAGAATTTATGCCTTCTTTAAACGAGGGTTCTTTCTTGCTAATGCCTACCACTATGTCGCATTCGGGTATTGAGGAAAATATTGATGTTATCCGAAAGCTCGACTCGTATGTAGCTGCAATACCCGAAGTAGAATCGGTAGTAGGAAAATGGGGACGTGTAAATTCAGCACTGGATCCCGCCCCCATATCAATGTTTGAAAATACCATCCTCTACAAAGAAGAATATATGGTTAATGAAAATGGCCACCGTATTCGATTTAAAGTAAACGATGATGATGCTTTTGTTTTACACGATGGTTCATTTTATAATCCTAAAGAAGATAAATTTCGTTTGATAGAAAGGGAACACCTGGTGGAGGACAAAAAGAAAGGGAAGTATTTTAGGCAGTGGCGTTCTCATGTTAAAA